>DAOUVH010000021.1 GCA_030667725.1 Candidatus Cloacimonadota bacterium
AAGAATAAAAGAACACACCCTAAAAGAGTTGAGTATAAAAAATACTGCCCTAAGTGCAGAAAACATACTGAGCATAAGCAAACTAGATAAATAATAATGCAGGCTTGTAGCTCAATTGGTAGAGCACTGGTCTCCAAAACCAGGGGTTGCGGGTTCAAGTCCTGCCGGGCCTGCCATTAAAGTGAGATAATATGTTTAAAAAAATATTTCGTTTTTTCAAAAGTGTTAAGACTGAAATGTCTTACGTATCTTGGCCAACCAAGGCTGATATTAAAGAAGGTACTACCGTAGTTATTCTTATGTCAATTTTTGTAGCTATATTTTTATCTTTAGTTGATACAGGTTTCGGTTTTTTAATTAGACAGTTATTATTGAAAGGTTAAGTAAATGAAGTGGTATGTTGTTCACACCTATGCTTCCCATGAATTCAAAATAAAAGAAGCGATCGAAAAAGGAATAAAAGGTACCCCCTTGGAAGATAAGCTCGGGCAGATACTGATTCCTACACAAAAGACGTTTCACATTAGAGATGGGAAGAAAATAGAACGTGAAAAAAAATTATTCAACAGTTATGTTATATTGGAAGTAGAATTAACACCTGAGTTATACTCATTTGTTGTTGGGCTTCCTAGTGTAACTCATTTCCTGGGAACTGGGAAAAAACCTCAACCTCTAACTGACGTTGAAGTAAAACGCCTGTTGGGTATCGACGACCGCGACAAAACTGCATCACAAGATGTAAACTATATCCCTGGTGATATGGTAAAAATCACATCTGGTTCATTCAGTGACTTTGAAGGTGTTATTGAAAAATTGCATGATGACAGGGAAAAACTCACAGTTAATGTAACTGTTTTTGGAAGAATTACACCTGTAGAAGTTCGGACAGATCAGATTGAACTTATGTAAATAGAGGAAAAAAATGGCAAAACCAAAAGATATTGAACATTTAGTAAAATTGCAGCTTCCCGCAGGAAAGGCAACTCCGGCACCTCCAGTAGGTCCGGCTCTTGGTCAAGCGGGAATCAACATTGGTGAATTTTGTAAAGCATTTAATGATAAAACAAAAGATTCTCCAGGAATGATATTTCCAGTTGTAATTTACGTTAAGAAGAATAAATCCTACACTTTTGAGATCAAAACTCCACCGGCTGCAGTTCTAATCAAGAAAGAAGCTGGTCTGGCAAAGGGTTCAGGAGTTCCACATATGGAAAAAGTAGGTAAGATCACAAAAGCTCAAGTTAAGAAAATAGCTGAGATCAAAATGAAAGATCTAAACGCATACAACATTGAAGCTGCTATGCGTATGATTGAAGGTACTGCAAGAAACATGGGAGTATTAGTCGAAAACTAAGCCGCTTTGTTTTTATGCAGGAGATTATCGAAAAGGAGTGTTAATGACTAGTAAAAGGAACAAACAAGCTCATGAGATGATCGACAAAACAAAAAGATATGAGCTCGACGAAGCTGTTGAATTGCTTTTGAAATATCCAAAAGCTAAATTCGATGAAACCGTTGAACTACATATGAATTTAGGTGTCGACCCTCGGAAAGCAGATCAACAAATCAGGAACTCTTTAGTATTGCCAAATGGTAGTGGACAGTCTTCTACTGTTCTTGTTTTTGCAGAAGGCGATAAAGCTGATGAAGCAAAGGAAGCTGGTGCCGATTTTGTTGGAGTAGATGAATACGTTGAGAAGATCAATTCAGGTTGGTTCGATTTTGATGTTGCAATTACAACTCCAAATTTAATGGGTAAGATCGGTCGTTTAGGTCGTGTGTTAGGACCGCGCAGTTTAATGCCAAACCCAAAAGACGGTACCGTAACCATGAACATCAAACAGGCAGTAGCTGATGCAAAAGGTGGAAAAATCACTTATCGTATAGATAAGTTTTCAAACCTCCACATTATTGCCGGCAAGTTAAGCTTTACTTCAAAGCAACTCATAGAAAACGTGCTTACAATCGTTTTAGCAATTCTTAGAGAGAGACCTGCTGCATTAAAAGGCATTTACATCAATTCGATTAGCCTCACTTCAACTATGGGTCCCGGAATTAAGTTAGATGTTACAAGCATATCAAAGCTTGCAAAGCATTAGGAGTTTATTATGGTACAAGTATACAAAGAAGAAGCTGTAAAAGTAATCAAAGATAGACTTGATAATGCAAGATCAATCGTACTGATTGATTATAAAGGGATCAATATAGAAGAAGTTGATGAGCTTCGAAACAGAATGCGAAATGCAGATGTTGATTATTTTATTTCAAAGAACACATTCATTAAAATCGCACTTAATGAATTGGGAATCAAAGAATTTGACGAACATTTAAGTGGTTCAACTGCTGTAGCAATTTCAAAAGTTGATGAAGTAACGGCTGCTAGAGAATTAGCCAAATTCAAAAAAGATATTATGGATGACAAGGATTTCCCGAAGTTCAAAATTGGTTTAGTTGGTAAAGATATTATGAATATCTCACAGCTGAATCAATTAGCTGATCTTCCTTCTAAAGAAGTTCTACTGTCAATGGTTCTACAAGGTTTCAATGCACCTATAACAGGCTTTGTTGGTGCGCTAAGTGGAATCTTGAGAAAATTTATCTATGCAATCGACACAATAGCCAAAGCAAAAGAAAATAAATAAACATATATACGATGGAGGATATAATGGCTGACAAGAAGCAACAAGTTATTGATATTATTAAGGAAATGAGTGTAATCGAACTTTCCGAACTTGTAAAAGAACTCGAAGAGATTTTCGATATTACAGCTGCAGCTCCAGTAGCCGTTGCTGCACCTGGTGTGGCTACCGGCGGAGAAATTGCTGAAGAAAAAACAGAATTTGACGTTGTTTTAACTAGCTCTGGAGCAAAGAAAATCCAGGTTATTAAAGTTGTACGTTCAATTACAAAATTAGGTTTGAAAGAAGCGAAAGAATTAGTTGATAATGCACCAAAGCCAGTTGTTCAAGGTGTCCCAAAAGAAGAAGCTGAAACCATCAAAGCTCAAATTGAAGAAGCTGGTGGATCTGTAGAAGTTAAATAATTAACAGAATTAATATACGGAAGTGAACCTTTTGTTCACTTCCGTTACCTTATTTATAATGATGGAAATTTGTACGATATTTAAATTGTACGCTAAGAAATAAGGAGTATAAACTCTTGAAAATTCAAAATTTTTCTCGTATCAGAAAGAAAGCTGAACAGTCTGCTCTTCCTTTCGTACACGTTCCAAATCTTCTTTCAATGCAAATTGATTCTTATAATCAATTTCTGCAGAGAGAGGTTCATCCGCAAAAACGTTACGAAGAAGGACTCCAAGCTGTTCTCAAATCAATATTTCCGTTAGAAGACCAAAAAGGGATCTACTACCTCGAGTATATTGATTATATAGTACTTAAAGAAAAATACTCTACCGATGAATGTATCGAAAGAAATCTTTCCTATCAAGCACCTGTTAAAGCTAGAATGAGACTTGTTATTTATGATGAAGAAATTCTTAAAGAGACAGGTGACAAGAGGGTTAAAAGCACGATCGAGCAAGATGTATTTCTTGGCGAGATCCCTCTGATCACAAATCAGGGTACTTTCATTATCAACGGAGCTGAACGGGTTATTATTAGTCAGCTTCACAGATCACCCGGTATCTTTTTCTCAGAAGCAAAACATCCCAGCGGCAAAATTTTGAATTCTGCCAAGTTGATCCCCTATAATGGTTCATGGCTTGAATTCAATATGGATAGTTACGACGCCCTTTTTGTATTAATTGATAAAAGACGGAAGCTTCCGGCAACTGTTTTATTACGTGCTGTTGGACTTTCAACAAACGACGATCTCAGAAATTATTTCTATGAAAAAGAACTGATCGATGTGAAACAAGCTAAAGACCGATACCTTTTTGCTGATGTTATGAACAGTGAAACCGGTGAAATCCTTTTTGATGCCGGCAGTGAAATCGGTAATGATGAGATCGAAGCAATAATCGAAGGTGGAATAAAGAAGATCGATGTTATAAAATCTGATTTTGAGATCACCAGAAAAATACTTGAACAAACTATTGCTAAAGATCAAACAACTACCCAGGAAGAAGCATTAAAGAAAATATACACACTTATCCGTCCTGGTGAAGAACCTACTTATGAAATTGCTTTAGATCTTTTCAATAGAATGTTCTTTAATGAAAGAAGATACAACCTCGGTAAAGTTGGACGTCATAAACTTAACGCTCGATTAGGTCTAAATATTGATGCCAACATTCATGTTCTAACAAAAGAAGATCTTATTGCGATCATTGATAAATTGATCGCTGTATACAAAGACGAAGATAAAATTGATGATATTGACCACTTGGCAAATAGAAGAGTGAGAACTGTTGGAGAACTCCTTGCAGAACAATACAACATTGGTCTCTCCCGTGTTGCCAGAACTGCTGTTGAAAGAATGTCTATAGCTAACCCGGATGAAGTTACACTTCACGACCTCATAAATAGCAATGCGCTTATCGCTGTTGTACAGTCATTCTTCCTCACAGGTCAGCTTTCTCAATACATGGAACAAACAAATCCGCTTACAGGTATCACACATAAAAGAAGACTCTCAGCCCTTGGTCCGGGCGGACTTACCAGAGAACGTGCCGGTTTCGAAGTTAGGGACGTTCACTATTCTCATTATGGACGTATCTGCCCTATTGAGACACCTGAAGGTCCAAATATCGGTCTGATATCTTCACCTGCTATGTATGCAAGAGTGAACGATCTGGGATTTTTGGAAACACCTTATATTAAGGTCGAAAATGGTAAAATTACTTCTGATATTCAATTTCTTGATGCAAATCAAGAAGAACATTACATTATTGCACAAGCTAATGTGAATTATGATGAGAATATTAATATTACTGATGATCTCGTATTTGCCCGTCATCAAGGTGAATTCCTGCAGGTAAAACCTGAAGATGTTCAGTTTCTTGACGTATCGCCGCAACAGATAGTTTCAGCATCAGCATCATTAATCCCATTCTTGGAACATGACGATGCGAACCGTGCTTTGATGGGATCGAATATGCAACGTCAAGCTGTACCTTTAATGAATCCGGAAGTCCCAATGGTTGGGACGGGAATGGAGGAGATCATTGCCAAGGATAGTGGTTCAACTGCTACTGCCCCATTTGATGGCGTAGTTAAAAAAGTTACTAGCTCCTATGTAGATATTGAAAGAAATAATCCTGATGATAGCATACTTGATATCGGAACTAATAATCGTGTTTATCTAAAAAAATTCGCCCGTTCAAATCAGGATACAGCCATTCACCAAAGACCATCTGTAAAGGCTGGTGATAAGGTGAAGAGAGGAGATCTGATATCTGATGGTCCATCAATAATTGAGAATAGATTAGCACTTGGCAGCAATTTGCTGGTTGCATTCATGCCATGGTATGGATATAATTATGAGGATGCTATCATTCTCAGTGAAAAAGTTGCTCGTGAAGATCTGCTTACATCAGTCTATATTGAGGAACATGAAGTTCTTGTTCGTATTATGAAAAACGGAAAGGAAGAACTGGCTTATGATATTCCCAATGTTCCAATAAAAGCTCTTAGAAACCTGGATAAATCCGGTGTTATAAGAGTTGGATCTGTTGTTAAAGCTGGTGATATCATTGTTGGAAAGATAACTCCGAAGAATGTGGATATCGATCCGTCCCCGGAAGAGAACCTTATGCGTGCTCTTTTCGGTGATCGTGCTGGAGACTTTACCAACAGCTCACTTAAAGCTAAACCGGGAATGGAAGGTGTAGTAATTGATGTAAAAGTTTTCTCACGTCTTGAATCTATAGAAGAATTTGAAGATCAAGAATTAAAATTGGATTCTCTTCAGCGCATTAAGCAGGAACATAAAGAGAGACAGAACAAGATCCAGAAATATCTTCAAAATAAACTGGAGAAAATTCTTATCGGGAATACAGCTAAAAATATCGTTGATGAAAAAACAAATATGTTTTTTATCCCCTCAGGTAAAAAGATTACAAAAAATGATTTACAAAAGATTAATTTCAAGCGTCTGAACCTCGATTATGATCTGATGGAAGATGCTGAGATGAATCAAAAAATATACAATGAGATCATCCTGAAAGCTAAAACAGCTTATGAAGAAAGTGACAATATTTTCAAAAAAGCCAAAGAACGTCTTAAGCATGGAGACGAACTTCCTTATGGTGTGCGTAAAATGGTTAAGGTCTATATTGCCAAGAAACGTAAGATCGCAGTTGGTGATAAAATGGCTGGTCGTCACGGAAACAAAGGTGTAATATCCAGAGTTAGTCCGATAGCCGACATGCCTTATTTGGAAAATGGCGAATCGGTTGACATTATTTTGAATCCGCTTGGTGTACCATCCCGTATGAATATCGGTCAGATCATGGAAACCCATCTTGGTATGGCAGCCAGAATACTTGGTATTCATTTTGAAACTCCTGTTTTCGATGGTGCTTCTCTTGCTGATATCGATAAATCAATGAAGAAAGCCAATTTGGACATGGATGGAAAACAAGTACTCTATGATGGAAAAACAGGTGAACCATTCAAAGAGAGAGTTACCGTTGGAGTCATGTATATGCTTAAATTGAATCACCTGGTTGCTGATAAAATGCATGCTCGTTCTACAGGACCTTACTCACTAATCACACAACAGCCATTGGGTGGTAAAGCTCAACATGGTGGTCAGAGATTGGGTGAGATGGAAGTTTGGGCTCTTGAAGCTTATGGTGCTTCTCGTCTTCTGGAAGAGATGCTGACTATCAAGAGTGATGATGTTGAAGGTAGAACTAATGCCTTTAAAGCTATAACAAGCGGTCAAAATCCGCCAAAGCCTGGTATCCCTGAATCTTTTAATGTACTGGTGAGTGAGTTAAAATCCCTCTGCTTTGACATTGAGTTTCTTGCAGACAAGAAACATAATGGAGGTTTGTAAGTGATTAGAGATATTAAACGAGATAAAAGAATAGAAAATTACGATAAAGTAAGAATCAAGATTGCCTCTCCTGATGCGATCCGTGAATGGAGTTATGGTGAAGTTACAAAGCCGGATACTCTAAACTACCGTACTCTTAAACCTGAAAAAGGTGGTCTTTTCTGCGAAAGAATCTTTGGTCCTGAAAAGGATTACGAATGTAGCTGCGGGAAATATAAGAAGAAACGTTTCCAAAATACTGTATGTGACCGTTGTGGTGTAGAAATAACTACTTCACGTGTACGTCGTTCACGTATGGGTCATTTAGAGCTGGCAGTTCCAATCTCTCATATCTGGTTTGTGAAAAGTATGCCAAGTGTAATTGGAACACTCCTTAATATGGCGGTTAGCAAACTGGAGCGTGTTCTTTACTATGAATCTTATATCGTCCTTAATCCGGGTGATAGTGATTATGAAGAGGGAGATCTTGTAAATGTTGATGAATACTACGAGATCAGAGATCGTATTGGTGAAGATTTTGTTGCTCTAATGGGAGCAGAAGCTATTAAAGTACTGCTTGAACAGATCAATCTTGAAGATGAAGCAATGAATCTGCGGACCATCATTAAAATGGAAACTTCCATTCAGAAGAAGCAGAAAGCTATTAAACGCCTTAAGGTTATTGATGCTTTCCGCAAATCCGGCAATAATCCTGCCTGGATGGTCCTGGAAGTTCTTCCTGTTCTGCCGCCTACCTTGAGACCTTTGGTTCAACTTGATGGTGGTAGATTTGCGACGGCTGATTTCAACGAACTATATCGAAGAGTTATAACCCGTAATAACAGACTTCGCGGTCTTATCGATATTAATGCTCCTGAAGTAATATTACGAAATGAGAAGCGTATGCTGCAGGAAGCTGTAGACGCTCTTATAGATAACTCTCGAAAAACAAGACCGGTGAAAGGAAGAGGCAACAGACCTCTTAAAGCTCTTGCCGATCAACTTAAAGGTAAAAGCGGTAGATTCCGTCAAAACCTGCTTGGCAAACGTGTGGATTATTCCGGTCGTTCTGTTATTACAGTTGGACCAAATCTGAAACTACATCAGTGTGGATTACCAAAAGAGATGGCTATCGAACTTTTCAAGCCTTTTATAATTGAAAGACTAGAGAAGATCGGTGAAGCTGAAAAAGCAAAAACAGCTAAGAAATTGATCGAGAAGAAACGTCCTGAAATCTGGAAGATCTTGGAAGAGGTTATCAAAGATTACCCTGTTCTTCTGAATCGTGCACCGACACTGCACAAACATGGTATCCAGGCATTCATGCCGGTACTTACAGAAGGGAAGGCAATAGAACTCCATCCGCTTGTTTGCATACCGTATAATGCGGATTTTGATGGTGACCAGATGGCTGTGCATGTACCACTTTCCAATGAAGCTCAGATGGAAGCACGTGTTCTCATGTTATCAACTAGAAATCTGTTGCTCCCCGCAAGCGGTAAATTGGCAATGGCGACTAATCAGGATATTGTTCTAGGTAACTATTACTTAACAGTTTTAAAAGATAAGGAACCGGAAGACACACAGAAATTAAGATACTTCAGTTCTTCTGATGAAGTTCTACTTGCTTATGAGCAGGAAGACCATTTAAAAAACCAGAAAGGTCATATTGCAGATAAGGTTGATCTAGATCTATATACTTGGATCAATGTTTTCATTGATGGGTCGATCATAACTACAACAATTGGTCGAGTTATTTTTAATCAAATTCTTCCTCCTGAACTTCCCTTTAAAAATTACACTTTTACAAAAGGTAAACTTAACGATCTCTCTATGGAATGCTATGAAACTATTGGGCAAGCCCGAACGGCAATATTTCTTGATGATATAAAAAACCTTGGTTTTAAATATGCAACTAAAGCGGGTATCACATTTAGTTCTAGTGATGTTATCTCACCAAAAGATAAAAATAAGTACATTGCAAAAACTGAAAAGGAAGTAGCTAAGATCATAGCCAGCTATATGAAAGGTGAGATTACTGAGACGGAGAGATATAACCGTGTTATTGATAAATGGAAATTGACTACTGAAAAAGTTACCGATCTTCTGATGAAGGAATTGGAAGCTGATCAAGGTGGTTTTAACTCAATTAATATGATGTACCTTTCTGGTGCTCGTGGCGGTAAAGACCAGATCAAGCAGCTTGGTGCCCTTCGTGGATTGATGGACAAACCTTCACGTGGTTCTTCTGAAAGTGTAGCAGAAGTTATTGAAACTCCGATTAAATCTAACTTTAAGGAAGGACTTACAGTTCTTGAATACTTTATCTCTACTCATGGTGCCCGTAAGGGTCTGGCTGATACAGCTCTGAAAACTGCTGATGCAGGTTATCTGACAAGACGTCTGGTAGACGTTGCTCAAAATGCTATAATAACGAGTGAAGATTGTGGAACTATCGAAGGTATTACTGTTAGCGCTCTTAAAGAAGGGCTGGAAACGGTAGAACCATTATATGAAAGGATCAAAGGCAGAACAACTGCAGAAGATATCATTGATCCGGTTACAGATAAGATCATTGTGTATGCAAATTCCGAGATTTCAAATGAGATGGCTCAAACTATCCAGAATCATGGTATCAATTCTGTCAGGATTAGATCCGTTTTAACCTGTGACAATGAAAATGGAATTTGTGCAAAATGTTACGGTAGAAACCTGGGGAACAACAAACCTTCGACCATTGGAGAACCGGTTGGTGTTATCGCTGCCCAAAGTATTGGTGAACCTGGTACTCAGCTTACACTTCGTACTTTTCATATTGGTGGTACAACAAGTACAGATGTGGATCTGGCAGAAGTTGTTGCAAATACTGATGGTATAATAAAATTTGAAAAGATGAATACGGTGATTAACCGATCTGAGGAACTTATTTCCAGTGGTTATTTCGGTAAAATCAAAATAATTAGCACAGAAGATGGTTCTGAATTGGAAACATATAAAGTGGAATATGCAGCTACTATCTTTGTGCAGGATGGTCAAAAAGTTGTTAAGAATACAAAGTTATTCAGTTGGGACCATTATAACAACCCACTTATCGCTCCAGCTAAAGGTGAACTTAAATTCGAACATTTTGTAAAAGATATTACATACAAGGAAGAATTTAATGAACTAACCG
>DAOUVH010000248.1 GCA_030667725.1 Candidatus Cloacimonadota bacterium
CGGCAGCTGCCGGATTCCCGCCGCACACGCAGAACATTAGCCACACTAAAAGTTATGAGTTCAAATATATTGGAATTGGAGATAAGTTAAATTGTAAATTAAACTAAAACTAAAACGGAGGAAAAGATGAAAAGGATTCTAATTTGTACAATTGTAATGTTTATGACAACGATGGTTTTTTCACTAACTAATGAACTTGATTTAATGAAAAAGATTAAAGTCACTGATTTTCAAAATGCACAACTAAATATAGATAAGTATCAAATTGAGAGTGAATCCAATAAAAAAATAATTTCTACTACAACAAAACGAGATGAAAATGGTTATCGAGTTGTCGAGTTCATTTGGCAACAATGGACTGGAAGTGAATGGACTAATTACAGAAGATACACATATAGCTACAATGTTGATGACCTGCTCAGTGAAAGAGTTTTTGAAATTTGGGATGATCTTCAATGGACAATATTAGGTAGTTTACAATATTCATATAACGATGATGGCAACATTACAGAGATCTTAGATGAAGCATACATTGATGGTGAATGGATTAATTTCTCACTTTTTTCTTATTCCTACGATAATAACGGATTAATAATTGAAAGACTTTATCAATATTGGATAAATTCTGAATGGGAAAATAATCATAGATTCATATTTATTTATGATGATGAGAACTGCATAGAAGAATCTTATGAATATTGGGAAAATGAACAATGGAATAATTCAAATAAGACTTCATATACTTATGATGAAAATAATAATGTGATAGAACTTATAGATGAAGTCTGGGAAAATTACGAATGGGTTAATTATATTAGAGATTCTTTTACTTATAATAACGATAATTTACTTCAAGAAAAAATTAGAGAAATGTGGGATAACGATATTTGGAATCTCTATTCAAAAATTATTTATTCCTATGATGAATATTCAAATCTTATCGAAAAATTAGGTCAGGGTTGGAACAATGGTTGGATAGACGATAATATTAATTCTTTTCTTTATGACGAGAATCAAAACCAAATTGAATGGTTATATCAGTCATATTATTCAGGAGAGTTAATTAATATGTTCAGATACACGAATGATTTTGATGAGAATAATAACGAGATTATTAGTATTTATGAAGATTGGGAAAATGATCAATGGGTTTATGATACAAAATATCTTTATACATATGAGCAATATGCTGAATTAACTGAATATATTCTTTCGAAAATACCAATAGTAAATTATCCTAATCCTTTCAATCCAACAACTACAATTTCTTTCTCAATTCTTGAAGAAAGTCAGGTAGACATTTCAATATGCAATATTAAAGGACAAAAGATAAAGACACTAACTAATGAGAAATATTCAAATGGTAAGCATTCGATTGTTTGGAATGGAGATGACGAATATGGAGAAACAGTAAGTTCAGGAATCTATTTCTATAAACTTGAAGTAAATGGACATACAGAAGGATTAAAGAAAATGCTACTTTTGAAATAGAGCTAATTGACCAGCTCGGGAGTAATCTTGGGCTGGTCTGATATTGATAGATGATGTGGCTAACAAGCGCACCCACATTCAGCAAGAAGGAATCTGAGAGAACGTGGCATGCGCCAACCATTAATCAACATTCCGCTTCGCTCCATGTTGATTAACGGCGGCGTGCCCAACTGTTTTAACTCTATAGTTAATAAATAGGGTAGAGGTTCAATTATTTTGTTTCTATTATCCTTCCAATACATAAATATAATTTTGTAATGCTCTGGTCTTTACCTGTTCTGCATATTTAGATCTCAACAGTTCCTTTCCGGCTTCCCGGAAATCTCCGCGTTTCATTGCAGCCAACATCTTCTTAAAACCCAGTAATCCTTCAATCCCCATATTAAAAGCCATATCAACTAACACAATTTTTCGTTTATAGGATAATTTCCTGTAGAATTCTATCCTTATTGCAACCTGCTTCGCTACAATCTTCATATCATTTCGGAAAAGATACTCTGCTTCTTTGATCGATATTCCCTTGGCTTCCAGGTTCCGTCCATAACCAATTGTCAATTTCCCAGCTTGGAACCTGTAAGGTTTCAATCTCAATCCTTCATTTCTTTTAATATATGTTTGCATAGAGATCATTTTAATCCTCCGGATACATTTGCTACTCCAATTTTCTTATTTAAGTTCATCTTTTGTGTAAGATCAGAAACAACTTCGGAGATATCATCTTTTTCTTCTTCTCTCCGTTCAATATCATCTTCCCATTCTTTTCTCTCATTTTTAGTGCGTTCTATATCTCTTTTTCTTTTTTCGGCTCTTAGAATCGTCTTTTTGCGTTTTTCCTCTTTTTTTAGCTTAATTTGGTTAAAGTTTATGCTTTTTATCGCTTTCAATGCGTATGCAGAAGTATTCTTAATAGTTCCGGTTTTAATTAGATGATTTATTAAACCGATCTTTTCTTTTATCAATTTCAATTTATCATCATCATCTATCTCTTTTTCTATCTTCTCAATTTCTTCCTTTCCAATTCCGAGTAATTGTAATTCCCTATTTATATAAGATGATGACGATAACATATCAAAATCTTTTTTTCCTTCTTTCTTTTTAATCCTTTCTTTTGATCTTAAAATTGGGTTATCCGGTTCGGTTAATCCAGTTCGGTTCATCCGGTCCGGTTTATCCGTATCGGATAATCCTGTCTTGATAGTTTCCTGTGGATACTCATAAACGGTGTATTCAGTCTTGAAAAGTCCCTTTTCATCTCGATAAGTTCTTTTTTCAATGTAACCTTCTGTTATTAATTCACTTACAGCATTATGTAAGGCATCTAATCCTTCAATTGTATGTTTTTCTAATTCTTTTACTGTTATATTTTTATCAGAAGGTAAGCTTAAAAGATACAGCATCAAACCTTTAGCTTTCAAAGTCAGGTGGCTGTTCCTGGCCAATTTATTATCAACAACTACAAATCGTGTTTTTTTGTGTATCTTTATAATTGCCATTATACACCCCCGGAAACCAGATCAATA
>DAOUVH010000026.1 GCA_030667725.1 Candidatus Cloacimonadota bacterium
TATATGAGAAAAAATATTCTGAAGACAAAATGACTTCCTATCAAGTAGGAACAGGCGTTCCAGGATTGTTGCATGGTTTTATTAATTTTCAAAACAGGAAGAATGTTTTTTCGATAGGTTTCAGTGCTCTTTTCGATGGTCAAGGTTCTATATTCTTGAGTTATATGAGAAAATGGTAGTTGCTTTAAATAATTGAAGGGATAGATAATTATTATTAGCTGGTTCTCCGATTTATCGGAGTAGATTGAATCGAAATGTTTCGGGACGCATCAGAATGATACGTTCTGCAATGATCATGCAGTTGAATAGAAGGATTTAAAAAGGAGGATTATAATGGTGAATATTATCTTAGGGTACTTATTAATTTTTTCGGCATTTATTATTGCATTAATTTATTTAATACGTAAACTTCCGAAGCCAGGTTTAGCTATTACAGTTTGTTTTTTAATGGTTTTTACTGGAATTTTTATTATTGTTCAGGAAAGGGCAACTGAAATTGTCATAAAAGAAGTTGGAACAATAAAAATGGTTGTAAAACAAGTTAGAAATGATGCTGAAGAAATTCATAATTTAAGAACATATTTAGATAGTATGTTTACATTAAGTTCTGAAGGTGAAGCTATTGCAGAAATTGGTTTTAAAACTGACAAAATCAGTGAAAAAACTTATGGCTATGGAATAACATTAGGGAGTGCACTTAAGATAGGTAACTTTCAATTGACCGAAGATGGAGGAGTAATGACATTTGCAGATATGAATGTTACAGCAGAAACTTCTGATGGTGATGTGATGAGTTATGCATTTAAGATTGATGCGAATAGTATATTGATCGTAAAAGCTGAATCCGATGGCAAAGGTGGAACTAAAAATAAGAAAGTAGAATGTAATGGAGATTTTGAGATTCTTGATCCAGATAATGGTGTTATTTTAACATCCTCAAATGGTTCAAAGTGGTTATTGAAAGTGAAAAATTCTGGAGAACTGGATATTACAAAATTCTAAAATATGAGGTACTTAAATGCAATATCGTAAATTATGTGGAGAAGAAGTTTCAATTCTGGGATTTGGTGCAATGCGTTTTCCAATATTAGATAAAAACCAGAAGATGATCGATGTGGAAAAAACTGAAGAGATGTTTGACTATGCAATTGAGCATGGTGTGAATTATATTGATACAGCTTATCCTTATCATGGCGGCGAAAGCGAGAATTTTGTAGGGAGATATTTAGAAAAGCGGAATTTGCGAGATAAAATATTTCTGACAACCAAACTTCCTGCCTGGCTCATAAAAGAAGAAGCAGATTTTGATAAATATTTTAATGAACAATTGGAAAAACTGCAAACGGATCATCTAGATTTCTACCTACTGCATGCTTTAAATGCAAAATCCTGGCAGAATATTAAAGATCTCGGTGTGCTAAAGTGGTGCGAAAAAAAGAAGGCAGAAGGAAAGATCAAACATGTCGGATTTTCCTTTCATGATTCATACTCAGTGTTCAAGAAAATAGTGGATGCTTATGATAAATGGGAATTCTGCCAGCTCCAGTATAATTACATGGATTTAGAATTTCAAGCCGGCGAGAAGGGATTCAAATATGCCCTTAAAAATAACCTTGAAGTTATCGTAATGGAACCACTGAGAGGAGGTCAGCTTGCTAAAACTCCACCGCCGGAAATTGAAAAACTGTGGCAGAAATTTCCAGAGAAACGTTCTTATGCTGATGGCGCTTTGCAATGGGTTTGGAATAAGAAAGAGGTTCCAATCCTTTTAAGTGGGATGACAACTTTGCAGCATGTGAAAGAAAACATTGAAAGTGCCAATAGAGCAGAGATCGGAATATTTTCCGATAAAGAACTGGATCTTTTTAAAACTATCAGAACTGCATATTTAAAGCGCTCACCATTCTTCTGTACAACCTGTAAATATTGTGAGCCATGTCCTCACGGTGTTTCCATCTCCACCATTTTGGGATTTTATATGATGAATGTAATGTATGATGATCTGGATAAAAGCAGGATGTTCTACAATAGTTTTTTAAGAGAAGAAAACAGGGCAGATAAATGTACAGAATGTGGTGAATGTGAACCAAAATGTCCCCAGCAGATCGAGATAATAAAATGGTTGAAAGAATCTCACAAAGTATTAAAGAAGGATAGGTAAAAAATGCATTATATTTTATTAGGTTTTGCCCCCGGACTTTACTGGTTATGGTATTTTTATCAGCGTGATAAATTGGAACCCGAACCTAAGAAATTGATTTTTGTTTCTTACTTCCTGGGAATTCTTTCAGCAGCTCTAGTGATCTTCATAAATATGCCTTTCAAATTGAATTATTTTATAGGTGCTGTTGTGTCTGCTCCCATTCTTGAAGAACTTGCCAAATTCCTGATGGTGTGGGCTTATTTGTATAGAAATAAGAATTTCAGTGAGCCGATGGACGGAATTGTATATGCAGCTGCTGTTGCATTGGGTTTTGCTTCTATCGAGAACGGACTATATCTCTTCAGGATAAACCAGCAGGCTCAATTCCTGCTTCCTAATGTCATACTGATCAGGGCATTACTTTCCGTTCCTGCACACGCTCTTTTCTCCGGCATTTGGGGATATGCTTTAGGAAGATACAAATTTGATAAAAAGAAAAACCGCTTCACCGTAGTTTATGGACTACTTTTAGCAATGCTGCTTCATGCACTATTCAATTTCTTATGTCTGATCGGGATATATTCATCTTTTGGACTGCTTATTCTGGTAGCAGTGATGTGGGGTATTATGAATAAAAAAATTGCTAAGGCAGAAACGGCTTCACCTTATGCGCCAAGATCATTCATGGGCTGGAAGAAGAAAAGGAAAATAATAAAAAAGAGATGAAAAAAATATTATTAATTATTTTCTTATCAATATTTGGATTTAGTGCTCATTCGATTACCTTAAAAGAAGTTTACGAAACGGCTCCTGCACAAGGTGCTTATGATAAATATCTGGTTTTGGAAACAGGTGTAACTTACACTGGAGGACTTCTCATTGGTAAAATATTTGATCCCATAATTGCTGATCTATCCGGTCCGGAAGGTTTGGATGTTCGCATCGAAGGAAATGGTGCAATATTGGATCTTGAGGGTGAACAAATAAGTATTTCCTACTGTAACAATAAACTCGATATCGACAATTGTATAATAATAAACGGGAATATCAGATATCGTGGAACTAATAATTCACTTGGAGAAGAGATCCCAACAGGTTATGTTCAATACTGCACGTTCTATCAACCTCACGATTATGCAATTCGTTTACAGGGAGCAGGTGATGACATACTACTTGAAAGGAACATATTTGTTGATGCAGTTGATACGGGAGATGATTTTACATACATAAATGGTGCTTCGATGGAATGGCTGCCAACAGGCGCAAATGTAGCGATAAGTATTTTTTATTACACTTATGGAATCCCTACTTTACTCGATAACTGGTCGTATCATTCCAATGAAGAAATAAATATAGAACCAACCAAACATTTTGTGGAATTATGCGAATACGGTTGAACCCCACCACAAGCGGTCAGTTGGGCTGTCGGTAATAATGTAATTGGAACGGATCCTTTACTTATTGATCCGGAAAATGGAAATTACCGGGTAATTCCAGGATCTCCTGCAGAAGATTACGGTTGCCAGATATTTTCGTCTGAAAGCAGACATGTCAATTTACCTAAAAAAGAGAAGTGTCTCTCAATAAAAAGTACTTTAAGTAGAAGCTCTGTAGAAGTTGGAGGGAACATCACCACCGATGAATTTTGGAGTGCTGACACCATTAAAGTAATAGATAATATTGTTATAGAAAATGGTGTTACGGTCAGCATTGAGGCAGGTGTTAAAGTAGAATTTCAAGATTTCTATTCTATCGATGTAAAGGGAACGATCCTGGCTGTGGGTGAGCCTGAGAATATAATTCATTTTACCAGTGAACAACCGCTGTCTTTTATGATAGATCATTCTGAATACGGTGCCTGGAATGGAATTAAATTTAATAATATTTCAGCCTTAAACAATACTTCAAAACTGGAATACTGTATCTTTGAATATTCAAAATCATTTGAGGAAAAAGGTGGTGTTATTCATGTTTACAATGTTTCAGATCTTGAAATTACAAATTGTATCTTCCGAAATAATGTTGCTGATTTTGGCGGTGCGATCAGCTTTGAGTATCATTCTGCTCCCAAAATATTCGGAAATTTATTTGAGAATAATCATTCTTTTATAAGCGGTTCCCCCATTTTTTGTTCGTATTCGTATCCTAGGATTACCAGTAATACGCTTGTCTCAAATTTCGTTCTTAACGATGAGACGTTCCACGAAACTGCAGCAGTTCACACATTTATTTCCAAGCCGCAGATCACAAATAATATTATTTGGAACAATGAAACAAATTTCTACGACCCGCATCAACTAATGTGGTGTAAACCGTTCTATACAACTTACAATGATATCGAATTCGGGCATGGCGGGAAAGGAAATATTGAGCAGGTTCCTCTTTTTACAGGAACTGGAATGCATCCGTTCGCATTGGAAACTAATTCTCCCTGCATTGATTCAGGTACTATCTTTCCACCTTTCTGTTTTGAATTCCCTGAGTTTGATCTTATAGGAAATTCACGAGTTTATAACGATTCTATAGATATGGGAGCCTATGAATGGAATGGAGTGGGAGTAGAGAATTACGAATTACCGATTACGAATTTCGAATTGAGTAATTTTCCGAATCCATTCAATCCGACCACAACGATTTCATTTAGTCTGAGCACTGAGAGCACAGAAGACACAGAAATAATAATCTACAATTTAAAGGGACAGAAAGTGAAAAATATACCTATCACCCTGAGTGATGCGCAGCATCGTATCGAAGGGTCAGTTATTTGGAACGGAAAAAATGAATCCGGACAACCTGTCTCTTCCGGAATATATCTTTACAAACTGAAGGCTGGTGATCTTCAGCAAGTTAAGAAGATAATCCTAATGAAATAGCTTCGCATTTCATGGGATAAATGTTATTGAAATAAAAATTAGGAGGAGAGAATATGAAAAATGAACGCAAGGGTCAAATTATTGCAGGAATAATATTAATACTCGTAGGTCTATCGATCTCAGGATTAAGATTATTCGTTGGATTCCATCAGAACTCATTTATGCTGCTGTTAGGCGGTCTGTTTATTGCAGCATATTTTTACAAAGATTCTTATGGATTGTTAATTCCCGGATGTCTCATAACCGGACTCGGATTGGGAAGTTTCAGTTATGGTTTTTTCTGGCGATTTCCGCATCTTAATACGTTAGGCTTAGGAATCGGATTTATTGGCATCTATGTTATCGATCGTCTTAACAAAGGTAAAACTGAGTGGTGGCCTCTGATACCTGGTGGAATTTTATTAGCCGTCGGTTTGTCTTTAAGACCTTTTAGTATGTGGCGCTTTATTCATATCGGATGGCCTGTAGTTCTAATAGCTTTAGGATTGTGGATCATCGCAAAATCTACAGGTTTGATAAAGTGTAAGAGTAAAAAGAAAGAGGAAGAATAAAGAAAATTTCACTAAACTCCCAGATTGTATTGCAGTAATCAACGTTACAAAGAAAACTTTGTAACAAGATTAATCCTTCGCAATGATTGAAGATCTTGCGAATGGTTAATCACAAGATACAACTACTTCTCATCACGAACTTTCCAGTTCATCATGCAATAATATGGCAACTTTTGCTACTTAAAATAATAATAATTTTGTGCATTATAACTAATTTCTATTTTCTCTCCAATTTTCACAATTCTTACATTTTACATTGACAAATATAGCAAATTCAAATTTCCAATAAATTAAAAAAATAAGAAAATCGGGAGTTTGATGAAAAAGATAGATCTTCACGTGCATACAAATTTTTCAGATGGAATCTATTCACCTAGAGAAGTTTTAAAATTAGCAAAAGAAAGTGATCATGGTGTGATCTCAATTACAGATCATGACAACCTGGATGGTTATCGAAATGCAATAGAAATTGCCCAAGAGATGGATATTGAATTGATCCCGGGAGTTGAGATTAGTTGTCTTCATGAAGGGAGGGATGTACACATTCTTGCCTATTATCTTGATACGAAAAATAAAGAGATCAATGCTATGCTAAAAGTGATCTATGATAACCGTTTTCACCGTGCAAATTCGATGATAGATAAGTTAAAGGAGCAGGGAGTTAACCTTGATCATGAACAGATCTACGAAAGAGCCGGTGAAAATAATTACCTCGGACGCCCGCACCTGGCATGGGCATTAATTGAGAATGGATATTGTAAAAACAAATATGAGGCTTTTGAAAAATATCTAGGGGAGCATTGTTATGCGTATGTTCCCAAAGCTTCACCTTCTGTAGAAAAGGTAATCAAGGTTATCAGGAATGCAAGTGGTGTAAGTGTTCTGGCGCATCCATACACTTTAAGAAATGATGACCTTATATACGATATCATAAAGTTTGGTATTGACGGCATGGAAGTTTTTTATGCTAAAAGTAATGATGAAACTGTGCTGCATTACAATGAGATCGCTCAAAATAATATGCTCATCCGAACTGGTGGAAGCGATTTTCATGGAGAAGGATTGGATGAGGAAATATTTAAAAATTATTCTGCTCCTGTTTTTGTGCTGGAAGAATTAAAAGATAAAGTAAGAGGAAGATAATGAAAGATTTGGGAGAATTTTTAGATATAAATAAAACCAAAGGTTTGCCGCGAACCTATAAATTCAACCAGTTCATACGCTGGTTTACACTCATTTTCGCAACACTTGCAATAGTATATTCTATATGGCTTATCTTTAATAAAGTTGATTCAGACTCATCCAAATTTGCTCAGTTTGTTCCATTTGCTATCATGTTCCTTGCCCTAAATTCTTTTTTGAAAAACCTGTTTTCTTTGAATAAGATCAAACTCACAGAGGAGATAATATCCTTCCAATATTTAGGAAAGAAAAATGTGAGTATTAAATGGGAATGGTTAACGAAAATGGAGCTAAATGATGATAAACGTAAGATGATCCGATTAAAATACATTGTTGATGATGTAGAAAGATCATTGCAGTATACACTCAGCTTCCCTAAACCTTTGGAAATAGCGAACAGTATTGCAGAGATGGCTCCTCAAATTGAGTTTGATGAATTTATGGCAGCGGTGGTAATTACAGATAAAGAGAAGAAAGCTTTTTTTGAAAAAAATAAGAAATGAAGATCTTGAAAAATTGTCTCCACTTTAGGGGAGATATTCCCTGCAAGCCGCATAAAAAAAGCGGTGTTCACTGTAACAACTGCAAACATTTTATTTCCCTGAAAGAACGAATTCTCATCATCAAGCTGGGTGCTGCCGGAGATGTGATCCGTACCACACCTATTTTGCATAAACTACGTTCTGAATTTCCCAATGCTGAAATCACCTGGCTTACAGATTCTCCACTATTTGTACCGGGAAAGTATGTAAATACGATTTTGGATTGGAATGAAAAAAATGTACTATGTCTGCAGAACCGTGAATTTGATTTGCTGGTGAATCTGGATAAAGACCAACATGCACTTGCTTTAGCGAAAAGCATAAAAGCAACAGAAAAAAAAGGTTATCTTCCTGACAAATTTGGAAAATGCCAACCAGCCGATAGCGATGCTGAACAAAAATGGCAAACCGGATTATGGGATGATCTCTGTTTGCAAAATCGTAAAAGCTATCCACAGGAAATTTTTGAAATGTTCGGTTATAAATTTGCAGGAGAAAAATATATTTTAGATCTTCCTGAATCGGAAAACGATTTTAGCCTTCCTGACGGGAAAAGAATAATTGGTTTAAATACCGGTTGCGGTACACGCTGGCTTACCAGACTTTGGGGTGAGAAAAACTGGATTGAGATTTCCAACAAATTACATAAAAAAGGATTTGTTCCACTTTTGCTGGGTGGACCCATCGAACATGAAATGAATACCGAAATTGCTGCCAGCTCAAAGGCGATCTACCTGGGTTATTTTGACATGAAGGCTTTTCTAAACTTGATGAATAAGTGTGATCTTGTTGTAACTTCTGTGACGATGGCAATGCACATTGCTATCGGATATGAGAAAAAATTAGTTCTTTTTAATAACATCTTTAATAAATATGAATTTGAACTTTATGGACTTGGAACTATTCTTGAACCGGATGGAAAAGAGTGTTTGGGATGTTATAAAAATACTTGTAAAATTGAATGTATGAGCACTATTTCACCAAATTTAGTGTTGAAAACAATTGAACAATTATTAGAGATATGAAAATCGGATTTCTGGGACCAGCTTATCCTCTGCGAGGGGGAATTGCACAATTCATTACACTGTTGGCATTAGAATTGAAAAAAAAAAATGAAGTAAAAATATTTTCATTTTCTAAACAATATCCTAAAATCTTATTCCCGGGCAAAGATCAGATTGATTACAGTGAAACTAAACCGGAGCTGGATATTGAGCCTGTTGTTATCCCATACAATCCTCTAACCTGGTTTTCTGCTGTAAAAAAGATAAAGCAATGGCAACCGGAAATACTGATTCTGAAATACTGGATTCCTTTTTTTGCCCCGCTTTTTGGTTGGCTTATTCGCAGGTTAAATAAACATAACATCAGAACAATCTATGTGATCGATAATATTGTTTTTCACGAAAAATGGTTTTTTGCAGATAAGTTGACCAAATATGCACTTGGTAAAGCTGATGTTATAATTACGATGTCTGATTCTGTACATGATGATACCAGAAAAATACTTCCTAAAACTAATATTATCAAAGGTTTCCATCCAATCTACAATTGTTATAACCTGGGAAATTATACTAAAGATTCAGCCAAAAAAAAATTGCAGATTGAGGAGAAAAAACCCATTCTCTTTTTTGGTTATATCAAACCATACAAAGGTTTGGATTTATTGATAAAATCTTTCCCGTTGATTTTGGAAGAACTTCCAGATGCACATTTGATGATCGTAGGAGAAGTTTATGGTGATGACGCTGTTTATTTCAATTTAATTAAAAAACTGAACATGGAAAATGATGTGACTTTTCTGAACAGATTTGCAACAAATGAAGAAGTGGAGTTATATTATAAAGCTGCTGATGTGTTAGCTTTACCGTACATTAGTGCAACACAAAGTGGTGTATTGCAAATTGCATATGATATGGAACTGGGAGCAGTTGCAACTCCTGTAGGCAGTCTGGCAGAATTAGTGCTGGATAATAAAACAGGAATTATGTCTGGGGATGTTTCCAAAGAAGCTTTCGCTGAAGCAATTATTCGATATTTTGAATTGGATCA
>DAOUVH010000003.1 GCA_030667725.1 Candidatus Cloacimonadota bacterium
AAACAAAATTGAATAATAAGAATAAAATAATAAAAATTAAAACTAAATTAAACTGTTTCATTGAAGGCTCCTTTTTTTTACCAGTTTCATGCCACTGACCTGTTAAATATCCAGCTAATATTGGATTTCGCAGGTTAAAAGTGTCATGTCACTTTATGTTAATTTCACTTCCTTCCACAATCACCAGGTGATTTCCAAGTGGATCAGTAAGCAGATCAGTTACATTACTATCTGAATTCAGTTTTACTTCGATCTGCGTCCGGCAGAGGTCTTCTTCTTTGGAAGTGGAGACTATCTTACCGTTAACCAGCCAGATCTTATCCAGGTTGTTGCCGCCTATACGGAATATTGTCACATCTCCGCATTGAAAAGTCCCTTGAATTCCTACACCGATTCCCGATTCAAAATGTGAACGAATAATATAGTTATCTACAATGGAGATTGGAACTGTGCAATGTGCTATCAAGATAGAATTATTTTCTGTATTCAGTCGGGAAGGATTCGCCATCCAGGGTATTCTGCCTGTCTTCTTGTAAACCAGCAGCATCCCAATTGTGCTAACCATATCACCTTCGCAACCGGCAATAATTCCTTCATCATTAAGGCGTGATAGTGCAAAACAGCCGGTAGTTCCCAGATCAAGCACCAGATCAAAACAACGCAGTGTGACAGCATCCAGATCATATTTCTCAACAAGTTTTTTCATTGCTATATACACTTTGATATTATTCATAATATCTTTATTTGTTGGTTCAACTATCTCTTGTGAGTTGTTGGTGAGTTCATTGAAATTTTTCTGACAATCTGCTTCAGTAACATCAGCATAAAATGTTTTAAGCTCTGTCATCTTAATAGGAATTACATCAGCGCCCCAGTTTTCCTTAATTGTTTCAGCAGATGGACTGCTGGCAACCAGCCAGTCAGAGGGCGAACCGATCTCACCGATCCTGCTGCCGGCAAGTTGTCCTTTCCCATTTAACTGTTGGATATTTGCAGGTGTTGTTTTCAGATTCTCAGAATCTGGGAGATAAATTATTCTACCTTTTTTACCAATCTGGTTAAAACGTGCCAGAAGCTCCATACTGGCAGCGAGAGAGTTGTTACTCTCATAAGCTAAAAGAGCTATTTCTTCATTTTTGAATTTTGCATCTCTAATTTTTTGCAGGGCAAGCACCTGTGCTTCAGTACCGCCGGTAACAATAAAATAATATACTTTTTTAGCTTTCAAAATTTCTGGTTTCTCGATGCGAGTTTCACATATCTCATTCAATTTTACATGGTTGGCAGTGATGATCTTCTCAAGATCTATTTCGCTTAAAAAATCTGATGCAACCGGAATAAAGGCTGGTTTCCTCAAGATTTATCCTCCTTGGATTACACCACAATATTGATTAGAAACTCAGAAGATACGAGTAGGAATAATGACTCCATCATTTTAAAAAGATCATATTATTTATCGGGTTCTGAATTGAGAGTATGAATTGCTTGAATTCCGGATATTTCTTATTGGAAATAATGCATTCTGGAATGTAGATCTCTTTATTAACGATTATTTTTCCATTTTCAATTTTGGATTCTATCTTAAAATAAGCTGTTAAATCGTTAATCACAAATTCTTTAATACTTTTCGTATTGTTCAGAAATTCCATTTTGTCAGATTTATTAGATATATCTCTGATATCGATGATAAAATTTTTTCTGATAAATATCTTGTCAGAGATCTGATAATTATTATCTCTTTCATCAAGCGCAACATCCAAAGAAAAATTCGATGATAGCAACTTGAAATATTTATATGGTTTCTGATCAACCATGAAATCGCTATATTCCAGTGTATAGGTCATTTTTAAATTTTCATCTATCTCATCAAAATTCAAGAAATTCGGACCATCTAAAAGTTTTGCTGATTTTTCTCCAAGAAATTGATTGAACCAGATCTTTCGTTGAACATCAGGCATATTCAGAAACATTTGTCTTTTTTGCTGATTAATGCTATTGGAAAATTGAGCTTCAACTTCCACTTTTGCTGAATTGTCTACTATCAGATAATGATAGGAATATTCCTCGCTGGCACTATTTTGTATTTCATATTTCACAAGTTCATATTTATCATTTCCAACCAAAATGTTTGCTTCATAATTTCCCGTGAAGGCAAAAGGCATATAACTGTTTCCTGGGCAAAAAAGATCATTATTCCAGAAAACGCAGATCCTATCCATGAAATTATCCACAGCATATTTTTCCTGGATTTCGGAGAACCTGTTATTTTTTGTGAGAATCACAGCAGGATAAACATCTTTTATCCCTGCGGATTTTAATAATGCAATAAATAGAGCTGTGAGTTCTTTTTCGGAACCGAATTTTTTCTCGAAAACTTCAGTCAAAGGTTCCGGTATAAAATCAATTTCAGAAGTAAATGATTTCTTTTCATTGAAATTTTCCGCCATATATTTGTAAATTGTCAGGACTTTAGATTCATCATTCACGCTATTCTCTGTGATTGTTTTTGCCAGTTTGGTAATAGAGACATCTGTTTCAATATCTTTCAGCTTTGATAATTTCTCTACAGCCAATTCATGCCAATCCTTATAAAAACTAAAAACAATAGGAGTACCGGAAATTAGAAGAGATGGAGAATTATTCTCTTCTTTATAGATAGCTGTGTTTTTTACATTCCATGAATATACATCGAATTTCCCCTCTTTTTTCTTAGTGAAGCTTACGGCATCTTTATCGTAATGATAATTTAATTTGAATTTTTGGGGAAATTTTATCGTGAAGATCTTATTCAGATAGGGATTGGTCTCTTTTAAATGTTCAACACCATTAACCGGTTCACATCTTTTGTTGGTGATAGTATAATCTACCACCACAAAATATCCTGGCTCGATCTGCGGGATATTGATGATCTTTTCACGAAAATTTATATAATCCGGTGACAAGATAGATTCTGTATCATTCATATCATAAATTTGATTTTCAGGAATTTCAATCCTGTTCCCTTCCGTATCAATCGTAAAACAGTGTCCCAATTCTACTTCTTCAAAATCAGCATTATAATTTATTTTAACATCAGAATAGCGTTTCTTACCTTTATAATTCAGCATTTTCTTCACATAGAAAACATGTTTTTGAAAGCTGAAATCATCTTCTACAGTTATCTTGATCTCGGTTAACACATTTAAAGCGGAAGCATCAAGATATTCACCGGGAACATCTCTGATGATATCATCTATTCTATCGGCAAATAAATTAAATGCAAAAGCGATCAGCAGTAGAGCGAATATTTTTCTAATCATTATATCCTCCAATATTGGCAATAATATAAAGGTTTTCGTATTTTGTTAAATTTGCCAATTTTTGTTTTATTTCCTGGAATTGTTCCCTCTTAAAATGGATTTTATTATTTTCAAAATGATAATTAAATTTCATACTATTTCCTTTATGTTCAGATTTAAATGTGGTCTTAAAGCCTTCAAAATCAAGAAGTTCCAAATCTGGCACAGATGGTGATTCAAGATTTTTTGCAAATTCGATTTCATAATTAATATCAAAACTGAATGCACCCATAAGTTTAAAACCATATTTTCTTTCGCTTAATCCAAAAGGATTCATTATATAGTCATAGAAAGCATTGAGATTTAAACGGGAAGGTTCAAAAGGAATGAAAATTCTGTTCCCGAATGCTGAAATATAATTCTCAATTTCAATATCAGCAGTGATCTTCATGTTCTCTTCCTTATTTTCAGGATCGACATAATCAAAACGGATCAATTTTGTATTTGGATGTAAGCTACTCACAAACTTTGAAACTATTTTTTTGAACTCGTAATTATTAAGTCTTGAAAATCTTGATCTGATCACGGTATCAGAAAACCCGGAAAAGAGATACTCAATTGTTCCGGTCGCATTATAATTTTCATCGATTTTCAGATTGATATTTACAGTTGAATTATTTTCTAAAGGATTCGAAATGGGTGTGGTTCGTAAGGTATTACCTTTTTCTGAAGCAATTAAATAAGAGTTGTCTTCTTCATATTTGGGAAGAAAATCTTTTGTATTTTCATCTGTCGGGTCGAAGATAAATTCCGGTTCACCTTCCTCATCATAAGAAACTGTAATAGCATGATTGAACCACAACATTGGAGCTTGCGGATTTAATCTTGAGCCAGAAGAAATTAAAATGACATCGGATTCTATTCCTGCCTCTCTCAGCATTGCGGTTAATAGTGCTGCTTTATCGCGGCAAACACCACCTCTGGTTTCAAATGTGTAAGTTACATCATGTGGTTCAAATCCGGGTCTGTTTTCTTCTTTATCAACACCGAGATAACGAATATTATGCGCAGCCCAATAAAACAATTTTGCTGCTTTCTCTTCTCGTGAGGTAATACCTTTTGTTAATTCTTCAACCTTTTCTCTAATGGCATCATTCACTTCCATGTGCGGCTTCACAATATTGTAATACCAGCGGGAAATTTCTTCCCAGTTTTCCACGGTTGTCATCTTAATATGGAATGCAAATAAATTGAATATTTCCATATTCGGTTCGTAAATTATTTTAGGATTATTTTGCGTGGTCCAGCTATAAATGGTATCTCCATCTTTTTCTTCTTTAGAAAAAAAATAGGGAAAATCTTTTTTATTAATTTCATGAATGAATAATTTTTTACTTTTTGGGATAGTAATTTCAAGATAATCATTGAGATATTTTGAATAGGTTTCAATATTAAAAGAACTGAAAAAGTTGTTTTCCATTATAGCTTTTTTGATAATATTTTTTTCTTTAGTATAAACAATGTCACCGATTTCTATATTGGGAATTTCAGCAGTTAAGATCTTGGATGTTTCAGAGTAAATATTACTTTGACCCATGAAACTGTTATCTTTTTCCTGCAAAATATCATTTGGGTCAAAAGAAATTATTTCACCGTTTTTCTTGATAAGTTCAATTATGAGGATTTCTTTTTCTCCATAATTTGTATCATACCAGAATAACACAGAGTTGTTTTTTTTAGCACCTTCAGTTAGAATTTTTTTATAAGATTCAGAAATCTCATATCCAAGACAGTATTCATCCAGGTTTGTGATTTCATTGGAAATGTATATCTCATTACTTTCTGGATAATCCTCTGCTTGTGCTTGTTGAAGCATTATTATTGCTTCCTCTTTTTCAACATATTCTGCAAATAATATTGATGTTATCAACAGGAATATGGGTAACATGATTTTCTTCATTTGAACTCCTTTTGTTATTTTTCTCTGAATATTTCTAATATCCGCTCGGCAGTGTGTCCATCCCAGTATTTGGGGATTCTGCCCTTTTTAATATTTCCAGACAAGATTTTCTGGGCTTCGTTTATAATATTGATTGTATTTAATTTTACCAGATTATTTGTACCTTCTGTTATTGTGATTGGTCTTTCAGTGTTTGGTCTTAAGGTTAAACAGGGAACTCCAAAATAGGTCGATTCCTCCTGAATTCCACCTGAATCGGTCAGGATAAATTTAGCATCCATCTGCAGTTTTAAAAAATCGTAATATCCCACCGGTGGGATTAGATGCAGATTTTTCATCTTCTTTACCTTATCTTCTAAATCGAAAGTTTGTATTTGTTTGGTGGTGCGGGGATGGATAGGAAAGATGAGGCTGATGGATTTTGATATCTCTTCAAAAGCATTCAGGATTGTAAGAAGTCCCTTTTTATTATCAACATTAGAAGGACGGTGTAGAGTTATCAGAGCGAAATCGTTTCTGATGCCAATTCTATTGAGGATATCGGAATCTATTGCTCGATCCTGGTATTGCATCAGTGAATCGATCATGATGTTTCCCACAAAGAATATTTTCTCTTTTGGAACCCCTTCAGCCAGTAGATTTTCATCACCGTCGGGAGAGGGAGTTAGCAGATAATCGGAGATTGCATCGGTGAGAATACGGTTGATCTCTTCCGGCATCGATCTGGAAAAACTGCGCAATCCAGCCTCCAAATGTGCAACCGGGATATGAAGTTTCACAGCATCAATAGCACAGGCGGAAGTGCTGTTCACATCTCCGGCCACGATCACCAGATCGGGATTATCCTTGAGCAGAACTTTCTCATAACGCTCCATTATCTTTGCAGTTTGTTTTCCGTGTGTCCCAGATCCCACTTCCAGATATTCATCCGGTTTTGGCATCTGCAGATCATCAAAGAAAAATTTACTCATGCGTTCGTCGTAGTGCTGTCCTGTATGGATAAGTTTTACTTCAAATTCTTCAGGGTAGTTCGCAAACTCTTTATAGAGGGGAGCCATTTTCATAAAATTTGGTCTGGCTCCAACAATTAAGTGAACTTTCTTCTTTCCCTTTTTCAACTTAAAACTCATAATTTATAATTCCTCATTTTATTATCCCGCCACCAAGCAGCATGTTATCTTTATAAAAAACTCCGGACTGACCCGGTGTGATAGCGCGTGTACTTTTTTCTAATTCAATTACTAGTGAACTTCCTTTTTCTTGAATATTTTTTACAGGAACCGGAGAACTATTATAACGGATCTGGATCGAGATCCCTCTCATGTCATCCGGTTTTTTCCCAGCTATCCAGTTCACCTCTTTAAGTTCAAAAACATCAGCAAGCAGATCATCAGGATCTTCAGTAACCACAAGTTTATTTTCATTTACATCCAGTTTCATAACATATAACGGGCATCTCCAGGGAGTGTTAAGACCCTTTCTCTGTCCAATTGTATAGAGGGCAAGACCGCGATGTTTGCCAATAACTTTTCCATCAGGTAAGGTAATATCTCCGGTAGCGAAAATAATATGGTTTTTCAGATAATCTTCATAATGATCTTTGATAAAGCAGATCTCCTGACTGTCAGTTTTGGAATGTATGGGAAGTTCAAGGTCAGCGGCTATTTTGCGAATTTCCGGTTTTTGATATTTTGAAACAGGAAATAGTGTTTTGGAAAGTTGGAACTGGTTCAATTTCCAAATCATATAAGTTTGATCTTTAGAAGCATCTTGGGGAATGTGTACCTTGAATTGCTTATTTTCTTCTTTGATCTGAATATAATGTCCGGTGGCAATTTTATTAGCACCCAGTTTGAAAGCTGCTTCCATGAATTTTCCAAATTTGATGGTTGGGTTGCAGATGACACATGGATTTGGAGTGCGACCGGAAGAGTATTCATCAATGAAATTCTTCTCAACGATCTCTTTAAAATCATCTTTCAGATCTACCACAAAATGTTCAATTCCCAAAGTATTGCAAACAGTTTTGGCATCCCTTATATCAGCTTCAATTCCTTCATTCTCTCCATAGCCGGATTTTTTTGCATCGTATTGACGCATGGTTAACCCAAAAACTTCATGACCTTCCTGCAACAATAAAGCTGCGGCAACCGAACTATCGACTCCGCCACTCATGGCAACTGCTATTTTCATATCTCCTCTTTTAGTTTAAACAATAAAAAATAACACAGATTAAAATCTGTGTTATTTTTTATATATCTTGGTTGATGTCAATTAGAACGATGAGAGTCGATCATTTCAAGAGTATCATTTTCTTAGTTTGTTCAAAATTATCTGTTAGTAGTTTGTAGAAATAAATACCAGAAGAAACAGATTTACCAGAATTATTGTCACCATTCCAAGTTATAATGTGGTCATTTGCATCAAGTGCTCCATCAACAAGTGTCTTAACTTTTTTACCTTTGATGTTGAATACTTCCAAGGTTACATGACCAGGTGTGGATAAGCTGAAAGCAATATTCGTAACCGGATTGAAAGGATTGGGGTAACATTTTAGATCTATTAAGACCGGGAGGATATTTAACTGCTCAGTTCCCACAGGATTGAGTTCAATACCCTGACCCCAGTTTGCTCCTACTATCACTCCATCGTTATTGCCGGTTATATCAAACACGATCTCACCATTTCCCTCATTGAATTGCCAATAGTGGGTTAAACCGGTTTCCCAGCCGTGCAGATATTTATTCATATTCTCCTGAATTTCGTTTTGATCCATAAAATAATTCCACACTCTCACCTCATCGATGATCCCTTCAAAAGCTTTGTTCAGTGCGGAAAGATTTCCCAGATAAATATTATCTTCACTATTATCTACTAATATCCCGGTTGGTGCTGTTGGCTGGTTAGATACTGTTTCATAGCCATTAACAAACATTCTTACCTGATCTATTCCATCATAACTGACAGCAACATGGATCCATTCATTTAAAGGAATGGAATTTTCCGGAGTTGTAGAGGAACTTAAGGTTCCATCCGCATGCTGCATCTGCATTACCAGGCTATTATCCGGATATACTGCAAATGCTGTATTTAGGAATAGAGAGATTGCCGACTTATCAAATATTCTTCCCCAGCCAAAAACTGTATTAGCACCGTAGGAATATGGATAGATCCAAGCTTCGATCGTGAAAGCTTCTGTTATGTTCGCAGATGTTTCTGCTGAATATAGAATATGACTTTCAAATTGGGTGAATTCCAGAGCTGAGTGACCGTTGAAAACTTGAATATAATCTTCCTTTAGAATTGATTTTGTCTCACCTTCTGTTAGAACTTCTAGAAAGACAGAGTATGTTCCAGGTTCTTCATATATCCAAGTTGGATCTGGTTCGAAAGCATCAAATATTCCGTCGTTCTCAAAATCCCAGGACCAGGCTGTTACAGGTTCAATAAAGTTAGATTGATCAGTGAAAGAAGCGGTAAATGGAGGATTACCCGTAACGTGATCAACTGTGAAATTCACTCCATAAAACTGATTTTCCCACCAGCAGATCTGGTGTGAGCTTCTACCGATCGCAGCCAGATCAATATCACCATCATTATCAAAATCATTGGCAGTTGCACCAAATCCATCTTCAAATAGACCCGGTAAGGGATATTCTTCAAAAACCTCTTCTCCCAAATTCTCATAGATATAAGCAGCATCCGGACCCTGCCCAACTGCAAAAAGATCATTATCCCCATCAATATCAAAATCAGCGCAATCCATCCACAAAGCACCACCAAATGGATCAATGTTATTTCTGGTGAAACCACCCTCACCATCATTCTCCCACCAGGCCAGAAGTCCACCCATGCAGGCAGCACCAAGAACATCTACATCTCCATCCTGATCGAGATCATTCCCTACAACTGTATGGACACGATTGAAATTTGTATCGATGAAAATCCCTTCCCCAAAATTCTGATTTCCATCGTTTTGCCACCACATTATATCATTAAGCAATTCTCCGCAGGCAACAACATCCATGTGATCATCTGAATCTATATAGTCGGCAAATACATAGGTGGATTGCTGGAATATCTCCGAAATAATGATTTTATTCGAGAAACTCAAATTACCCAGATTTTCCCACCAGACAACTTCACTAAGACCACCAGACATATCAAATTCACAACAGAGAATATCACAATCACCATCATCATCCAGATCCTTCAAATCAACAGTGTGGGGCATTATTAGTGTATTATCAAAATAAATGGTGTTGAATGTTGAACCAGTATTTTCTAAAATAATGACCTGGTTTGCAACAGGAACTGCAAAAACGATATCATTATCATCATCATTATCAAGGTCAGCTGCCCGAATCGATCGAGCTGAATTAGTGTTTGTGATCAATACTTCCTCAGTGAAGTTTCCAACGCCGTCATTTATCCACAGAGTGCAGTTCATCCCTGCAGTAAGCAGATCGTAATCACCATCGTTATCAAAATCAATTGAAAAAATTTCCATTCCTTCGTCATAGTCGGTACAAATCTCGTGCATGATAAATTCGTTATCCATGGCCAAAATTGATACGAAAATAGTTAATAAAAAAGTAATAATAATTGTTTTCATCTTAACTCCTTATTTTTAATTCTTAATATTTTATTTTGCAATTGCCATTCCAATTAGCAATTACCAATATCCCAACGCTAAATTATGAAGATATAACCGCTTATCAATTGGAATTCACATGATGTGATCTTATTATTATAATATTATTGAATTAACCTGAAATAGATGATCCTGCTGAGATGAATATACATTATGTATCATTAATTCAACAAAAAATAATTATTGTTCAGAATATATTATGAAATGTCCCATAATCCATTTGTCTTTTGATCTTCTATAAAAGTGATCTGCAAGTTCACCATTTTTGTTTATCTCATAGGTCTTTTTATTTTCCTGAACTCCCTCAGGAAAAAATGTTCTTCCCATTAAAATCAATTTTCCATTCTCATATATTGCCTTACCTTTACTGATCATTTCTTTATTCATGAGCGATAAATAGGAAATTTGAGCTGTTTCATAATCCCAATAGTAGTAGGTTTCACAATAGAAGTTTACTTCGGGAACGACCTTTATCTCTTTTACAACCTGTTTATTCAGATCATATTCCCATTCAATTGTGTGAACCAGCAGGGAATCTTCTGAATCCTGATAATGCCCTATCCATTCCATTCCAACGAAATCGTCAAAAATAGTAAGATCACTCTGACAATTGACCAAACTCGCGTTTAAGAAAAACACAATGAACGATAATGCTACAAAAATAGTTTTCATTTTACTCCTTATCTTAGGCTCTAAAAGATCTTAAAATTAATTCCAAATTCTCATAGTAATAACTTTTGGGGATATGTTCATGATAGAAAACTTGTGCACAGATCATTTGCAATGCATTCATAAAGTAATCTATTCCAATATTCACATTGAGATCAATTCGAATTGAACCATCTATTTTACCAACTTCAAAAGCTTTGAACAATCTTTTATGATTTTGCTTCGCCATCTCCTCACTTTCTTCAAGTAGAGCATGATTTACTTTATCCCGATTAGATATAACCTCCCACTGATATTTTAAAAGTTCAAGGTAATGAGGATTCTCCTTATAACATTTGTAATATCTATCGGCAAAAGCAAAAAGTTTTTCAATACCTATCTCTTTACTGGCAAGAGCTTCATCGTAGGTATAAGAATTCTCCTTTACTGCCTGATTAATGACTGCAAAAAAAAGATCGTATTTACTGATAAAATAGGAGTAGAGAGTCCTTTTTGTAAATTCAGCTTCTTTGGCTATATTATCCATAGTTGTTTCTCTAAAACCTTTTGTAAAAAATAATCTCCTGGCAGCACTGATCATATCATCTCTTCTAATATTGTATTCTTTCTCTTTTCTAACGCTTGTACCCATAGTGGCTCCTATACTTATGTTCTACTTAATATACTTACGGTATACTCTAAAAAATTTTATATCTATTGTGTCAAGTAAGAATTTTGTTATAGAAGTTTCTGAAGTTTAATTCAAACGAGATTGTTGTTGATGGATTGAACGATTAGCATAATATTTCAAATCTAATTTGGAGTGAATTATATTAACCTTCTCGTTGCATAGCTTCTGCTGTGCAACAGGTAGTTAACCTTCGGAAGGTTCCGACTTCGTTAAAACTACGTCGTGACAAGCAAAAAAAGAAGCAAAGAGTTTCAGAACCTTCCGAAGGTATCTTTTTTAGATTACTTCACAGCAGTTACATAATAAAACTTCTTTTCGGCTGCAAGTGAAGCACTCCAACTTTCTCCAACAAATATACCGGAAGTATCTTCTGTGAAATTCTCATACGGATCATCTGAAGAATAAACTTTATACGATGTTGCACCGCTAACAGCGCTCCAGGATATAGTTACTATATTATCTGCAACTGTGATAATTACATCTTCTGGCGGCAATATTTCACTTGTAAGCGGACCAAGGTAATAGCCGGGATAATTATTGTAATTTGTACTTGTCATTTCTTCGCCGGAAAGACCACCGACAGTGTTCAACTCTGCAATGTAATTGGCGGAAGCAGGCTCATCGTCACCTGCCAGGTTACCATTGAAAAGACCGTAATCCAGAAGTTTATAATTGGCACTGGTTGCCTGCTGAGCACATAGCAAAACAGGCAGGATAAACAGCAATATAAGTAGTAATTTAATTTTCATATTTTCTCCTTGTCCTCCGTAGTTTTAACGTAGGTGGGCTGTCCTCTGTATCCGGCAGTTGCCGGAGTAGGGGGACTATAACGCCCTATCCGGCTACTAACGGACAATTGGGAATCTGTTTTCTTCATAAGTTTAAAAAGCCCGAATAACCTACTATGAAATAGTAGTTGTGAGTAATGATTCTTACTACACAATTCACACCAGTATAGATTATTGATCTTCCCATAAATCACCGGCTGCCCAGTCATAATCTCCGAGAGCATACCTATTATATCCGCCACTAACACTCGAATAGTACCCTGAAGCCATATTATTCTCTCCGCCGCTGACACTCGAATAGTACCCTGAAACCTCATTATCGAATCCACCGCTAACACTCGAATAGTCCCCTGAAGCCATATTAACAGCTCCGCCGCTAACACTCGAATAGTCCCCTGAAGCCATATTAACAGATCCGCCGCTAACACTCGAATAGTTCCCTGAAACAACATTATATCGCCCGCCACTAACACTCGCACTCGAAGTCTCAATGCCGACCTCATTGTCGCCCCCGCCGCTGACGCTCGAATAGTACCCTAAAGCCATATTATTCTCTCCACCGCTAACACTCGAATAGCTTCCTAAAGCTTGATTATCTTTTCCGCCGCTGACGGAAACGTATGAACCTTCTGCTGTGTTATAACCTCCGCCGCTAACACTCGAATAGTGCCCTGAAGCTGTATTATAACCCCCGCCGCTAACACTCGAAAAGTCCCCATCAGCCGTATTATAATATCCACCGCTAATAGAGGCTCTAGGTCCTTCAAGCGTATTATGATAACCTGCAACCAGACCACCGTAGCTTATGTAATTATGCTGCTCACCAATAACTAGGTTGTGCGAACCGGATTTGTCACTGCCAGTCGTACGAGGTTCATTGTAACCTACGATGAGATTTCCGCGACCATTGACATTCCCGTTTGTGTTGCCACTACCGCTGCGAACGTGCACGTTGACATCTGTGAAGTACACATCTGTGGACGTAGTCGTAACCGATGCCAGTTTGGCTTCCAGAGTAGCAATGCGGGTGTCCAGTACTGCCAACAATACGTCAACTTGTGCCTGGGTGTAATATATAGTATCGTGATTATGATCGCTATGGGAAACAGTGGTAGCTGTACCACTTCCCAAAAAGTCAACATCTAATGTTACATCACCGGTATCTCCTCCACCTGTTAAACCTGTACCGGCTGTAACGGCTGTAATATCACCAAAGGTGGTAGTTGCAGGCATAAAGTCACTAGAATCATATCCATCCAATTTGTCAGCATCATTGGCATAAATTGCATAAGGTACACTAACAATACGCAGGCGGGGAGTCATCTCTCCATCATCATTTACATTTATCCCCAACCACAGATCTGAACCATTAAATAAAGAAGTTCCAAAGACATCAACAGAACCCAGCAAAACATGTACAAGCCCATCTACAGGTGTAACACTGGCATGAATTTCATCCCAAAGATTAATTCCACCGGTAGCATCATCATAAATTGTAAATGTAATACTCACACTGCTGGTTATCGGGTTGCTGCTGCTGTCTGTAATTTTTCCCTGGTAGTCTATCAGGTTGGGTACAGATCTATTGTCTCTCCCACTATCACTCACAAATTCAGTTGAGCCGCTTTCCCAGTTATAGGCTTTCTTCTCAATCCCACTACCTGCCTTTTCGGCAAAAAGAACAGTTATCACCATAAAAATTAGAAAAATAATTGCAAAACGTTTCATACGAACTCTCCTCCCTATATTTTTAATTTGTACTTTATTTGCTGCTGAACTTTTCTTAAGTAATAACCCAAGTTGAAAACCTGATGAATTAAATTAATTATGAGAATTAATAAACTAAATCAATTTATGGATTTGTATTAGTCAAGATATTAATTTTACAACTGTTTGAAATAATGTGAGTTAAAGTAATTAGATATTGATTAACAGGGATGGGGATGAGGTAGAAATACAAAGTTTTTCAGGAATTATTAATCCTTATAAGTTTCTAAAGTATTTTAGAGTATCTGGTTGTTCCTATGGTAAATTATCCCTTGATCCTCTTTATATCCGCACCAAGTTTTTGCAGTTTAGCCTCTATTTTATCGTAACCTCTATCTATGTGATAGATCCGGGAAATGGTCGTTTCACCCTTAGCTGCAAGTCCGGCAAGAACCAGAGCGGCGCTTGCTCTTAGATCTGTTGCCATTACCATTGCACCACTTAAGGCATTCACACCATTTACAACTGCTACATGTTTTTCTAGCGATATGTCGGCATCCAATCTATTAAGTTCAGCAACGTGCATTAATCTATCGGGAAAAATCGTATCCTCAATTCTGGATTCACCTTCAGCGAGAGTCATCAAAGCCATGAACTGTGCCTGCAGATCGGTAGGGAAATCCGGATAGGGATAGGTAACAATATTAACCGGAAGTATTTTAGATGGTGGAATGATCTCCACCTCTCTTTTATTTATATTTAACTTACAACCTGTCTGGATCAACCTGTCTAAAAGTGACTGTATATGTTCGGGAATACAATTCGAGATAGAGATTCTGCTACCTGTTATGGCACCGGCAATCAAAAAGGTTCCAGCTTCAATTCTGTCCGGTATCATTTCCATTTCTACAGGATGCAGTTCTTTTACTCCGGTGATCTTAAGATGAGTTGTATCTTTTCCTTTTATCTTGGCGCCCATTAATATCAAACAATCTATCAGACTTCCTATCTCCGGCTCTTTTGCCACATTGTACAAATTTGTTATGCCGCTGGCAAGCACTGCAACCATAAGGGCATTTGCTGTAGCTCCCACACTTACCTTCTCAAATCTTATTTTTGTTCCCTTAAGGTTCTCACAGACAGCATTTATATAGCCATGCTCTATTTCGATCTTGGCACCCAGCGCTTCCATTACTTTCAAATGAAGATCAACAGGGCGTGTCCCAATTGCACAGCCACCCGGAAAGGAAACTCTTGCCTTTCCGCATCTGGCTAATAAGGGACCCAACACATAGATCGAAGCGCGCATTTTACTGACCAGTTCGTAAGGTGCTTCATAGTAATCGGCATATGTTGTATCTATATTTAGTGTTTCATTTTCATATTCTACCCGAGCTCCCAGAACTCTTAGAACATGTGCCATCATTTTTATGTCATTCAAGTGGGGAACGTTATGAAAAATTGATTTTCCCTTTGCCAGAAGTGCGGCAGTCATAATAGGAAGAATGGCATTTTTTGCACCGCTTATTTTAACATCACCTTTTAACTTTTTCCCACCGGTTATTATGAATTTATCCATATTTTATCCTTTTATTCTATTTCTAAAAAATTACGTAATTTATCAAGTGCAATTTTATGTTTTCGCTCTTGCATTTTTGCTAAGTTATATTGTTTCCAGTGAATTGCCGGAAGGCTTTCTATATTTTCTAAACCTAATAAATTCCATTCAGGTTTTTTATTTTTAAAAGAAATTATAAATTGTTTCTCTTTCATGGATAATGAGAGATTAATACTTTTGATAAGTTCAACTCTTGAATCAAGTAAGGTCTTTAGGGTAATTTCTTCGTCTGTCATCCCAAGAAATTCAGTTTCAAACATTTTGGAAATATCAATTTTATTTGGATTCAGTAATTCAACTATTGGACGAGGATGGCTTAATAGATAAACGATAAAAGCTTTCCGAATTGATTCAGTTATTCCTTCATTTTCAAGTAACTTTGTAATGTCGAATAAATCACGAGGATGCTGTCTGTCTAATGCTGCACATATTTTCCCAGCATAAAGATCTGCATTAGAGAGGATTTGAACTTTTACATCTTTCTGGAATATCTCTTTTGCTTTTGCAGTAAGAGATAGATTCTGGGTGGGGAAAACACTACCACGAATTATGAGATTTGGCTCAATCTTAACAGTTGTATTATCATTAACAACAATTAAACCATTGATCAGGTTACCATTTTTAAACTTTTTTTCGGTAATCTTAGAATTTGGAAAAATCTTTTGAATATAAGTTAAATATCTAAGCAACATTAACGAGATTTCTTGAAGGGCAGTATTTCTATCATTTATAGGAAGATATGTTATGTCAATATCAACGGATAGCCGTGGAAAATCTCGGACAAAGAAATTTATGGCAGTTCCACCTTTTAAAGCAAAATCCGATTCTCCAGCTAAAAAGGGGAGAATTCTCAATAATAGGTTTGCTTGCTTAAAATATTGACTCTGTATCATATGCATTAGTTTTGGGAACGGTTATATTATACTTCTTATCAAGTTTTCCATTTACGTCTATAACACGTTTTCCCTTTCCCAAATTCACCGATTTTACATTGATATCTTTAAACCAGAAATGATCACTATTTTCTGCCAGATATAGAAAAAGTCGTTTTACTTTTATTGAATTGCAATTTTCTAACAGCGTTTGAACTAAATCGCTTCGCATCGTGGTTAAATTATCAAATATTTTTATTGCTTCTTTAAAACCTTGTTTCTGTGGTATATGAGACAATAATTCAAATATAGCTAATTCGGGAGAAGATATAGCTATCGAGAAATTCTTATGATCAAACGAAACTAAAAATGGCTTCAAATCTATTGTAAAAAGATTAAAAGAGTAATATTGTAACGTCTTTCTCCATTTTTTTTTCGTGAACCAAGTTGGTAATCTTTCTTTACTTGCACCAAACAAATTTATCTTGGGTTTGAATGGTATATAATGTGTTAAACTATGTAACTCAAGTGCGGTTTTTCCTCCTGGGTGAGCACTCAGATTCATCTGAGTTTGCAGGCAATAAAGTGCTCCCTGCCACTCTATTGTGTCGAATTTCTTTTTATAGGCTCCATATCCTATGCGTTCGATCCACTCACTTTTTACATAACGGTGAAGCAGATCATTGCTCAAACCCATTCCTTTCAAATAGGAAGTCGAAGAGACTGTACCTGTTAACCATCTCGTTAATATCTGGTTTATTTTAGTCATAAGAACTTTACCTATCTCCAAGTTATGAGACTCAAATTAAACCACAGATGGTTTAAGATTATACTCAAAACTTTACTTATTAACAACTTTCAAGTGCTAAGATAAACTCAGCTTAAAATATTGCAAGTATTTTCTTATTGTAGCAATTTTCATATAATTCTCATGATCCTGTTATAACCATTCAGATCTTTGAAAATCTGAATATTACTAAATCCGTTTTCTTTAGCAATTTCAGCTATCTTTTCAGCCTGATCACACCCTATTTCAAAATATATCATACCCGATTTAGTCAAATGTTCTTTTGCATTCTGCAAGATTTTTTCATAATAATATAGACCATTATTCTCTGCTTGAAGCGCAGATTTTGGCTCATGATCTCTAATTTCTATTGGAAGTTGTTCATATTCGTCCGGTGAAATGTAGGGAGGGTTGGAGATGATAAAATCAAACCTGCCAGCAATATTTTCGAAAATATCAGATTTTACGAATTCTAATTGAACACAATTTATTTCCGCATTTTCTGCGGCGATTTTCAACGCATCTTTCGAAATGTCAGATCCAAGAACAATAGAATTTTTGAAATGCTTTTTCAGGGCAATTACAATTGCACCCGAACCTGTCCCAATCTCCAGAATTCTATTTACATTATTTTCTTCTTTAATGATCTTTTCTACCAGCAATTCTGTTTCGGGACGCGGGATCAAGACGCTCTTATTGACTTTGATCTTATAACCATAAAATTCTGTTTCTCCGAGGATATATTGGAGAGGCTCGCATTTTTTCCTACGCTCGGCTATCACTAAAATTGAATTTAATTGAGTTTCTGAGATCTCATTTTCAAGATGAAGATAAATATCGAGTCGTTTCATTTTCAGGATATGGGAGATGATGGTCTCGGCATTCTGTTTTGGACTGCTAATTTTATTGTTCTCAAATTGTGTAATAAGCCTATCTAATAATTCCCGAATCGTCCAGGTTCTCAATTTCGCTCCTATATAATAAGAGGTTCACTCTTATGAGAATGAACCATTAGAAAAAAACTGTGGAATGATAATATTATTAGAATCCTCTAACTTTTTTTAGTATTTTTTTCTGAATATTAAGAGGGGTTTTCTCGTGCTTGAGATACTCCATTGTATAAACAGCTCTGCCCTGGGAAATAGATCGTAATCTGGTAGAATATCCGAAGAGTTCGCTCATGGGGACATGGGCTGTGATCTCCTGTTTCTGGTTAGCACTCCTAATATGCTCAATCCTGCCGCGCTTAGCATTGATGTCTCCTATTATCTCTCCCACAAAATCTTCAGGAGAGATAACACTGATCAGCATTATTGGATCCATGATAACGGCTTTTGCTTTTCTGAAACCATTATTTACAGCAATAGAAGAGGCAATACTGAAGGCGGTTTCGCTGGAATCAACTTCATTGAATTTCCCACCAACAAGTTCGATCCTGATCCTCTCTATGGGACTGCTCATTAAAGGACCATCCAGACATGCATTCAGGGAGCTGCTTTGGATTGCTTTCCAGAACTCTTTAGGTATAATTTCCTGATCAATCGAATTTATGAATCTATTCTTCTCTCCTAGTTTAAGTTCATCAAACTTAAGTGGAGAAAGTTTTAATTTGACAACAGCATAATGACCTTTCCCATTCATCTCTCGGATAAATTCACC
>DAOUVH010000232.1 GCA_030667725.1 Candidatus Cloacimonadota bacterium
AAAGCTCTTCCCGTTTCTTTTCACTAAGTTTCTTAGAATCATTTAGATCTGGAATTTTCTTTTTCAAATCAAGGATCACTGCTGCAGCTACAACCGGACCTGCAAGTGGTCCACGACCGGCTTCATCAACTCCGGCTATAACTCCAAATTCTTTAGTAAAGTTCTTCTCAACTTTATATAAAGGCATTACTTTTCCAAAACAAAAAACAACCGCGAGAAATTAGATTCGAGTATTTTAGGATCGTGATTAACGAGGTTTTCTTCATAACCTATGCGGTAAATTCCCTTTAATTTGAACTCGGTTTTTTTAATGTGTTTTATTAACTCGCTAATTTTAAATATTTTTTGCTTATGTTCTTCATCATATCTGGCAAATAGAAATCCTTTTTTCTTAAAAAAAGTAAGTTTGGATATTTGAGTATTTTCTAAAGTTTCAAAATCACTTTGATGTATGAAAAGATCATCTTGTGATTGTTCGATATTAATGAAACCGTCAAAATTCATTTCACTATTTCTCGGGGTTGTAACATCAAAGATAAAAATTCCATTCTCAATCAGAGTATTATGAACATTATTAAGTAACAGATCTACTTTATTTATATTGAGTAAATAATTTAAACTGTCAAAAAGTAAAAGAACAAGATCATATTTTTGTTTTGGAAGCTGATCAGTCATTTTCTGTAGTTTTAGGTTTGGAGGAAAGGGTTTTTCAGATGCGATCTTAAGCATTTCTGGGGAAACATCAGAAGCATCCACTTCGAGTCCCTTCTTAACGAGTAATGAAGAAACATTAGCAGTTCCGCAGGCAAGTTCCAAAATCCTTTCAGGACTTTTACCATAAGCCTTATTATATTGTGATAAAATAAAATCTATCCAGTTTTTATAGCCGACATGTCCCATATATTTGTCATAATATTCAGCAAATATACCATAATTATTGTTTTTACCATCTTCTTGTGTGGAAATCATCTTTTCTGCAAAACTTATTGCTTGCAGAAGGCTCTTCTCTGATGCAATACCTTTGCCGGCAATATCGTATGCTGTGCCATGATCAACAGAAGTGCGAACGAACGGCAGACCAAGTGTAACGTTAACTCCTTCGTCAGCTGAAATCATTTTAAAGGGGATCAGCCCCTGATCGTGATAAGCAGAAATTATCATATCATAAGTAGTTGCTTTTGTAGCAAAAAATGTATCAGCAGGGAAGGGACCGTCAATATGAATATCTTCCTCTTCTAATTCCTTTAGAACCGAAGCAACAAGTAGATCTTCATTCCCGAAAGCTCCTTTCTCACCAGCATGAGGATTTACTGCCAGCATGGCAATTTTTGGATTCTCTATCATTTTGTTTGTTTCTTTGTGGATCAATCTGAATTTAGTTTTAAGTGATGATGAAGTAAAATGTTTTGATACATCAGATACAGCAATATGAGTAGTTAGAAGCGAGAGATTAAAATATGGACCCCAGAATGACATGATAACATTTTTTGTGTTAGAACTTGTTGCAAAAAATTCTGTGTGTCCAATAAAATCTGGTTGTGAATGACGGATCGCTTCTTTACTTACAGGTGCCGTAACAACGGCTGCAATGCTTTTGGAATTAATATCCTCAGCGCAACGTGATAGTATCTCATAAGCGATCTTTCCACTTTCAGCAGATGGTTTTCCCATTTGAATTTTACAGTCGATCTCAATCCAATAAATATTTTCAGGAGAAGTTGCATCTTTACTTTTATCAATTTTTACAATAGGATTACCATCATTAAATATATCAAGTTTACCATAAACTATAAAAATTATATCTTTTCGTAATTTTAAAAATCTAATAGCTTTGGAAGTTATTTCCGGACCTATTCCTGCTGGATCTCCTGTTGTGATTGCTATTTTCTTCATAGCTCCTCTCTTACCTTAAGTTTACTTATAAATAAATTTCCCCAAAAAAACACTCTATTTGTCAATTTATTTGTTGTCATAAAAGTATTAAATAATAATTTAGCAAAGCAAAGAAAATGATATGTTTAGAATTCTGCATTTAATGAAAGGGGAAATTATGATAAGAAATCCTGTAGTTGCGGGTAGTTTTTATCCGGGAGATTCAAGTATTTTAACAAATATGATAACCGATTATTTGCAGAAAGCAATAATTAGAGAGGAGCAAGGTGACATATTGGGAGTGATAGCACCTCATGCCGGATATGTTTATTCCGGACAGTGTGCAGCTTTCAGCTTCAATGCATTAAAGAAAAAGGATTTTGATCTGGCTGTGATAATTGCACCAAGTCATAGATTTGCTGACTTTGATTTTTCGCTAGGTGATTATGATGAGTATTTAACTCCTTTAGGTGGAGTTAAAGTAGCAAAGGATATTATTAATGATTTGAAAGTTAGATACAAAATGGGAACAAGTTATTATGCAAATAATATTGAGCATTCTCTGGAAGTACAATTACCATTTCTACAGCAAGTAAAACCGAATGCTAAGATAGTTCCAATACTGTTGGGAGAGCAAAATCCGGAAAACAGTAGACGACTAGCCAGTATCCTGGCAGAATATTTCAAAGACCGGTTAGAGAGAACTGTTTTTATTATCAGCAGTGATCTGAGTCATTATTATGATAGTGAAACAGCAATCGAGATGGATACAGAATTAGCTGCGAATCTTGAGAATATGGATATCAACAAAATGGAAGAAGACATGAAACTGGGTAATGTAGAAGCTTGTGGTATAGGAGGTATCTTAACTTTAATGAATCTTGCTAAAGAATTTAATTATTCCAAAATTAAAAATCTGGATTACAGAAATTCCGGTGAAGTAAGTGGTGACTATAAGCAGGTTGTTGGTTATCTCTCTAGTTGTGTGTATAAATAATTTGACAATAAATCCATAAATTCGGATTTTGCTTTTTGAAGTGAGCGGGAGTAGCTCAGTGGTAGAGCTCCACGTTGCCAACGTGGTTGTCGCGAGTTCGAATCTCGTCTCCCGCTCCATTATAAATTTTGGCGACATCGCCAAGTGGTAAGGCAAAGGTCTGCAAAATCTTTATCCCCGGTTCGAATCCGGGTGTCGCCTCCATATGTGCGTTCTAAGTGACTCAAGTTCTTGCCGGAGT
>DAOUVH010000309.1 GCA_030667725.1 Candidatus Cloacimonadota bacterium
AAAAGTTCAAAACGTATATTGCGATTGCTCAATAACCCAAAAGAACTTCTTATTATCATTCTTTTGGGAAATACTATCGTAAACGTAGCAGCAGCCTCAACCGCTGCACTTATTGCAATTAACGTCGGAGAGAAGTATCTACAACATTTTTCCCAGTCGATCCTCATGATTATCGAGATCATTATCATGACCATTCTGCTGTTGATCTTTGGTGAGTTAGCACCAAAACTGCTGGCATTTTCATCTCCGGAAAAAACTGCTCGTTCTTCCAGTTTCTTATTAGAAATAATTAAATACTTATTCTGGCCAATTATCAAAATATTGGAATTGATCAGCTCGATCTTCTCCATAAAAAAAAGGAAAGCTGAACAAACCGATATCACTTCAGAAGATTTTAAAAACCTCATCCAATCAAAGGTTACTCAACATACTTTAGAGGAAAATGAAAAAAAAATAATCACCAGCATTTTCCGTTTCTCTTCCACTGATACCAAAAAAATAATGACACCAAGAGTTGATATTGCAGGTGTTGATACTTCTGAAGGCTTGCAGAAAGTTAAAGATATGATCATTAATTCCGGTCATTCTAAGATTCCAATCTATAAAACAAATATTGATAATATTATCGGGATAATTTACGCAAAAGATATCATCTTGAATCCAAAGAGACAATCTATTAGTTCACTTCTGCGTCCCCCACTATTTGTTACAGAAAACACCAAGATCCAAAATCTGCTAAACAAATTTAAAAGACGAAAGATACAGATAGCAATAATCGTTGATGAATACGGAGGTACAGAAGGATTGGTCACATTAGAAGATATATTAGAAGAACTTGTTGGTGAGATACGAGATGAATATGATAAAGAAAAACCAAACATCGTAAAACAAAACAAAAATACCTTTATTTTAAATGGAATGTACTCCATCTCCGAATTAAATGATAAGTTTATACTGGATATTGATGAAGAGAAATATGATAATCTTGCTGATTTTATTTACGATAATTTTAATAAAGTACCTGAAGAAAATGAAAGCTTTAAATATAAAGATCTGGTGAAATTCACTGTGAAACAAGTTAAAGCAAGACGTATCCAATATATTACATTAGAAGTTATCAATAACAGTGATGAATCAGAAAAATAAACTTATTATATTTCTACTCTTCATAATCCCTGTTTTCCTTTTAGCAGAAACATTTGACCTCTCGATCAAGTATCTCGGATTCAGTGTGGTTAATGTTACAATGATCAATGAGGACTCAACCCTTACTGTAAATGCAAGATCAACTTTCATAGCTAGTATCGCCTCGGATATGGATAATTTTTACAGATCTGTTTATACTGGTGATTTTCTACCTGAAACATACGAAAAAAATATTGATCAAGGTGATTATTTCGAGGATAGAATTATTGAATACAACAGGCAGACACTTACCGCAAAAAGATTAAGTAATATCTCCCCTGACCGTAATTGTGAATATCCCATTAATACAGAAAGCCGTGATTTCTTCTCTGCTCTCTTTTATCTTCGTTATGCAATTGATGAACCAACCGGAGTGTTATGGGTAGATGCTAACAAGCTTATCTGGAAAGTTGAATATTCAGTTATGGGAAAGGAAAGAATATCTACAAAATTTGGAAAGAAAAGCGCGATTAAAGTAAAATTGAATTTCCAAAATTATTTGAATGAAGAAAAAGAACGATCTGACATGCTTACAAATAACCTGGTTAACGAAGATAGATCACTTCTCTTCTGGTTCTCTGATGATGAACTAAGGCTTCCGCTAAAAGCTAAATTCATGATGAAACCTTTTGCTGTTGTTTGGAAGCTAAATTCCTATACAAATTAATATTGCTGTAATGAAAATAAAGTATTATAAAATTGCGTTCTATATTTGGACTGGGATATTATTTACCTTAACCTCAATCCCCAAATTACAATCACCATTAGATGATTCACTGAATATTGATAAATTAGCTCATTTCATTGTTTATATGATATTTGCCTATTTATTCATGAAGATGTTCAATGAAAAACAGTACATTCAAAAGCTAAAACTATTATCCGTCTTAGCCTTTGTAATACCCATCTTCGATGAATTACATCAAATACCAATTCCCGGAAGATCCTTTTCCTATTTTGATATTCTTGCTGATTTCCTGGGATTCCTTGCTGTGATCATCTACTTTAAGATAAAGTTTAAATGATCTTTAGAAATTAATCTTTAATCCGTTTGAGGGAGACTACTAATTCATAATGAAATGGTGGTTTTAGCCAGATCTGCTTCTTGAGATATTTCTGAGGATTATCCATGATCTCTTTTTCCGGCACTTCTTCTACTTGATTGTCCTTTGAAACTATCAAATAGATATTTTCACTTTTTTGAATTGTTTTTCCAGTTGGCATAAGCTCTCCTACTAATTTATATTTTGGATGTTTTTCAATAAAATCTATAAGCATTTCATTTGTTATCTTACTTCTATATTCCTTGCAATACCTTCTGTC
>DAOUVH010000037.1 GCA_030667725.1 Candidatus Cloacimonadota bacterium
ATTCTTTTGCAAGTTCTTCATGTAGTTCTTCAGGAATATAACGCAGAGCATTTTTAAGTGCAAGTTCAATTTCTTGTTTATTCAGATCCATTTCACGGCGAGGTGCTCGGCGAATTCCTTCTACAAATTCAGGATATTGTGGTAAAATGGAATCCAATTTTATCTTCATTGCTTCTGATATTTTTGAATTAATCATTATTATCTCCGATTTGTTATCAAACCAGTATCCAGGATGTTTTTTGAAATTGTATATTCTTCGTTCAGTATTTCATTTATTAATTTTTCTAATTCACCTACGACTTCTAAAGAGATTTCTTTGTCGTTTCCTTTGGTTAATACGCAAACATGATCAATATTTGTTGGAGAGAGATCGGGAATAAAATCTTTTTCCAATTTCTCGGTTAATATGATCGTTCTGGATTTACTGAGTGCATTTTTAGACAATCCAGCAAGATTATCTAAATATAACATATTTTCTTTTCTTAGAATTTTATAAGTATGAAATACTATAAGTGGAAGAATACTCTCGTGTTTTTCAAAATTCCTCTTACCGGCAGCTCTGTATTGAAGATCGATCTTCTGACCCAAAAAAAGAACTTCAGGTGATGTTGATTGCTTGAATTGAAGGTCCTTCTCTAATGTGTTAAAACTGATCGGTGAAAACTTGTAATTCATATTGAATTTACCGCAACCCCAAACAATACCAGTATGGCCTATTATGCTCTGTCTTTTCATAATCACATAAACAAGGTCATGAAGATAATTCACAGAAAATATTGGAGATTCATGAATAAAGCCTTTTGAGTTGAGTTTATTAAATTTGTATTTATTATTTGTTATGGCATCACGGAAAACATTGAGCATTTCAACAATTTCTTTGTTCGATCCATTACTCTCTTCAACTGCCTTAGAAAATTTTTCCCATTGAATATTGATTTCATGAAGATACATTTTATTAACAGGATTTTTTTCTTCGTTAAGCATTTTACTTAAAATTTCATTATAAAACATTCTTCCTCTTTTTGGAACTTATGATTTTATTGCTAATAGATTTAACAATGCTAATTTTGAAGAGTTAAAATTTTTGTCAAATGACTTATCAGATTTTTATAGATCCAATATTGAGTTGACAAAATTTTCCTGCGAATTTCTTTTCTATTTGAGGTTAAGATGATAATTCTAAAAAATGCATTTATTTTAGATGAGGAAAAGACAAAAATCTCTGATATACTTTTTAATGAGAAAATTCTACAAATCGAGAAAGATCTGAAACCTGCAAAAGGAACCCAGGTTATAGATCTTCATGGAAAATTACTCATCCCCGGTTGTATTGATGCTCATGTACACTTCAATGATCCAGGATTCACTGATCATGAAGATTTCTTAACAGGTACTAAAGCTGCAGCCTGCGGAGGGATAACTACTATTATTGATATGCCATGCACTTCTATTCCACCTGTAACAGATGTTGAATACCTAAACAAAAAGCTAGCAGTTATCGAGCCAAAAGCTGTTATTGATTTTGCACTTTGGGGTGGAATAAGAAAGAATGATGTCCCGCTAAATGAAAAAATGATACAAGAGCTCTGGGAAGCCGGAGTTGTTGGTTTTAAAATTTATACAATTTCAAGTATGGAAACCTTTGCGGCTTTATCCTACAAAGATATTCAAAAAGTTTTCAAGCAATTCCCAGAAATCCTTTTTGCTTTTCATGCCGAAGATGAGAGTATTATCAATAATTCAATTAGTAAACTTACACATGAACAAATGAAATTACCAGAAAATTATGTTAAGACAAGACCTGTGGAAGCAGAGGTTAAAGCTGTAAAAAATATTCTCTCATCTCTCGGTAAAAAGAACAAAGTTCACTTTGTTCACATCAGCAGCAAAGAAGCTGCGGAGCTGATATTGGAAAGCAAAAAACAATTCGAAGTCACCTTCGAATCTTGCCCTCATTATCTGCAATTTACATCTGAAGATCTTCCAATTCTAAGAGGAAGACTCAAAACTGCACCACCTGTAAAATATGAAGAGGACAGAGATTTCTTGAGAAAATGTTTGAAAACAGGAGTACTTGATTTCGTGACAACCGATCATGACGGATCGGATTATGAAACAGAGAAAAAGTTTGAAGATTTTTCAAAATTTTACAATGGGATACCAGGTACGGAATTAATGATCCCCTACCTTTTCTCTGAATTCTATCTTAAAGAAAAAGTTGATCTAATAAGGATGATACAATTAACCTCGGTAAATGTGGCAAAACGTTATGGATTGTACCCGGAGAAAGGAAGTTTACAGATTGGAACTGACGCAGATTTCACAATTATTGATCTGAATAAACCCTATCTGGTCGATGAAACTCGTATTCATTCTAAAGGCAAATATTCACCGTTTAATAACACAGAATTTTCCTGCTCGATAGATAAAACAATTGTTCGTGGTAAGATCGTATTTGATGCGGAAAAAGGAATTCTGCAAAAACCTGGTTACGGAAAATTTATCCGTAGAACCTGATTATTTCAGCAAAAGCATTTTCTTTGTTTGCTCTTGATCTCCAGATACTAATTTATAAAAATATATCCCTGAAGATACTGGCTGATCATTGTTATCAGACCCATTCCAATTAACGCTATTCATTCCTAATCTCAAATTTCTAATTTCTAATTCTTTAATTTTCTGTCCCTTCATATTGTAAATTTCAAGATTCACAAACGAGGATGTTTGTGTTACTGAAAATGAAATTGTTGTTGTCGGGTTGAAAGGATTTGGATAATTAGATAAATTAAAATCAATATTTACTACATCTTCCTGACTTGTAGAAGAGATACTAATATCGCTTGAATAACGTGGTTCTATTCTAAATGAACTATAGGAATAATCAACTACACCCATGATATCATAAACTTCTCCAATAACGGGAATAAATTCGTATATCAGATCATCTATCATTACTTCACCCGATCCATCGTCAACCAGCCACTCACCATATTCAGGATTGTAATCAGTGCATTCAGCATTAGCAATCTGCACAAGTACACCCTCATAATCTTCCTGATTTATCTCTAAGGTAGATAAAGAAACAGCTTCTGGAAGTGGGTTCCCACTTGAAAGAACAGTATATTCTTCAATATCAATTAATTCTGTTTTGTCATAATATTCTGCTACAGTAGCTGTAATATCAATCTCATCATCCTGATTAACATTAGTTCCATATTCATAAACAAAAATTCCGTTCCAAGCGCCTGATCCATTCTGCAGAAAGTATCCAATATCACAAACAGCCGTGACGATCCCATATGTGTTAACCTGTACGCCTTCTAAAGGAGATGCACCAACTTCAGAATATTGAATTTCATATATTGTATAGTCTACGATGGGCTCAATGATATGGAATGGATTATTACTTTCATCAATCGGATCATCATCAACTGCATCGGAGATCACAATTTTATAATCCCCTATAACTTGTTCTATGGGAATATTCCAAGTCCACTCACCATCATTCTCAGTAGATGCTGCAAGTATCTCACGCTCTTCAGAAGTTTCATTTTGCAGTTCGATCTTTACGTTCCCAGTAAAATTAGAACTCACCCACTCTATAATGTGTTCTGTTCCCTGCTGCCATTCCTCTTCAATATTTGGAATACGAACTACGAGCATAGGCTCAGAAGAAATGGTAGTATTGAAATCCGCAAAAACCGGTAGATGATCTGAGGCATAATACAAAGCGTCTGCAACTTCCGGTGAAACAGCCGAATTGGTTCCGTCATTTATTGACATATTGAAATGTTCACCATCATTCCCGAATGAAGTAATTGTTTCATCAATATATTCTAATCCTATTCCATTATTCAATTGGTAGGAAGAAAAAATAAAATCAAATCTATCATCTAACCCGCCGCTGGCTCCACCACCAAATTGAGTTGTACGGGTAGATTGAGTATGTACACCAACAAAATCGATATTATTGTGCCATTCTCCAACTTGATCAGAAAGGTCTTCGGCTCTTCCAATATTATTTGTTTCGTCAGCAATGAATTTTTGATATCCGGGTTCGGAACTTGTATAGAAATTCATATCACCGACAATAACAAATTCTGACCCTTCTGGTAATAAGCTCAAGTGATTTCGCAATTTTGTAACTTCTTCCAGACGCTCATTTTCATAACCCGTACTTGCCTTTAAATGACAACTATAAAAACGGATCATATTCCCATCAATGATCAATTCATATTCTGAAATATCTCTTAGATCTGTACCGATCGTATCCTGAGAAGCGTATGTGATTAATGAATTTCGATATATCAAGAAATTATTTGTATCCGGACCATTAATAAACACAGAGCCGGAAAAATTGTTCGTGCCGTTATTGATAGCAGATAATAAAAGTTCTCCACCCATTTCATCTTCGATCTCCTGAAATAAGAATATATCTGCATCTATATCATTTAGAATTGTTTCAAAAAAGGGAATTCTATCCTCATCATTCCCGCCAAAATTAAGTGCATTATACGTGACCACACGTACAGATGCAGTCAACGAAAATGCCACTGTAAAAACTATTAAGCTAATAATTATTTTTTTCATTTATACCTCGTGCCAATTAAAAAATGGGTAGAAAAATTGCCTACCCATTTTTTGATTTTTTTTTATTTTAAATAAAATCTATTTTAGCATTTAGACCAACCGCATGAGTTACATTTCAAACATCCTTCAGAGTGTTCCACAGTACTACCGCAATCCGGGCAGTTCCTCATTGAGCGTGTTGATTTTCTATTTGGTTTTTTTGATGCTTTTTTATTTATTTTTTTTATGTTCTCAAGTGAGTCTTTTTCAAGTTCAAGAAATATTTCTAATGATTTTGCAATACTATCAGCACAGGAAGTTACAATCTCTCCATTATTCCACATCGGAGAAGGACAGCGGATCCCCTTCAGTTGACGTGCAATGGAACTAACTTTTACATTGGAACGAAGCAGAAGAGAAGTAAGTCTAGCGATAGCTTCTAATTGAGCAGAAGCACATCCTCCCACTTTTCCCATTTGGGTAAATATTTCGCAGGCTCCTTTTTCATCGGAATTAATTGTTATATACAGATGACCACAACCAGTTTCAATTTTTTGGGTCATACCGGTCGTAATCAAAGGGCGTTCGCGAGGAGCAAATCTATGACCATTTGTTGTTGTGGCTTCTTTAACTTCTTTACCTACATTTAGAACCTGATTTTCACGGCTACCGTCACGATAAACAGTAACGCCTTTACAACCCGACTCGTAGGCAAGTTCATAAGCCATTTGTATTTCTTGTTTTGTTGCGTCTTTTGTGAAATTTATAGTTTTGGAGACAGCGTTATCTACATATTTTTGAAAAGCACCCTGCATGCGAATATGCCATTTCGGTGAAATATCATGAGAAGTGACATAGACCTTTTTTATTTCTTCCGGAATGCCCTTAATATGAGCAACACTTCCTTCTTCAGCAACTTCTTCCATTAGTTTTTCTGAATAAATTCCAGCATCTTTGATCGCTTTTTCAAAATGAGGATTTATATATAGAAGTTTATTTCCATCCATAACATTTTTCACGTAAACCAGAGAAAATTGTGGTTCGATACCACCGGAAGTATTACAGATCATACTAATTGTGCCGGTTGGTGCTATTGTAGTTGTGGTTGCATTTCTGATGCCTTTTTCTGCAATTGTGTTCTTGAGTTTTTTCCAATCCATTTTCAGGTCTTCACGGATCAATTTCTTTGTTTCATAGATGCTGCCTTTGAAATTCGCAAAGGCACCTTTTTCCTCAGCCAGTTCAATTGATCTGACCTTAGAATGATAATCAATAAATTCCATAACTTGTTCAGCAAGTTCAATTGCTTTATCACTATCATATGGAAGTTTTAGCAGGAAAAGCAGATCAGCCCAACCCATCACACCGAGTCCGATCTTTCTGTTCGATTTCACCATTTTATCAATTTCGGGAAGTGGAAATTTGGACATATCAATAACACTATCCAGAAAATCAACTGCATCTCGAGTTGCTTCTTTCAAAGTTTCCCAATCAATCTTATTATTCTTAACCATTCCAGCTAAGTTCAAAGAACCCAGATTACAAGCTTCGTTAGGAAGAAGCGGCTGCTCACCGCAAGGATTTGTTGATTCGATCTCTCCAATTTGCGGAGTGGGATTATGTTTATTTATCCTATCCAGAAAAATAATACCTGGTTCTCCATTCTGATGTGCCATTTTTACTATAAGATCAAAAACATCACGTGCTTTTAATTTCTTAACAACCTCTTTAGTATTAGGTGAAATTAAGCTATATTCATTATCTTCATAAACAGCTTTCATGAATTTTTCTGTTATCCCCACACTTAGATTGAAGTTTGTAAGTTCCTGTGTATTTTCTTTGCAGGTTATAAATTCCAGGATCTGAGGATGGTCAACATTCAGAATTGCCATATTTGCACCACGCCGGGTTCCGCCCTGTTTCACTGCATCAGTTGCAGAGTTAAATACTTTCAGGAAAGAGATCGGTCCGCTGGAGACACCATTTGTACTTCTTACTCGCGCATCGGCCTCACGTAATCTGGAAAAACTAAATCCTGTACCGCCACCACTTTTATGGATCAACGCTGCATTTTTTATTGATTCAAAAATACTCTCCATGCTATCTTCCAAGGGTAAAACAAAACAGGCTGATAACTGTTGAAGATCATTACCTGCATTCATTAACGTAGGTGAATTTGGCAGAAAATTTCCAGAGTCTAGAAGATCATAGTATATTTTCTCTTTTGCTTTATCCCCATTACTGATATTCACAGCTACACGTGTGATCATTTTCTTCCAATCTTCCATTGCCTTTCCATCATTGTCTTTTCGGAAGTAGCGCTTATCAAGCACGGTTAAAGCGTTGTCGGTTAGTTTCATTTAAGACTCCTGAAAATATTAAAAAATTTATCAACATGATGATGCTATGGACACCCCTGAATCCATAACCCGTTTTACTGCATGAGGTTAGCAACCTGTAAAGCATTTTACCAACCTGCGAGTACTATTGATTTAATGGTTAAATTCCAACTACTTAACGGTGCTGTCAAGTTGAAATTAATAAAGGTAAATTTGAAAATTCGTAGAACTACTAATAACCGTAATTTCTTTGGTTATTTTTTTTTTGATAATTGCTTTTTTGTTTTTTCGAGTGATAATTTTCTATGAAATATTGCAAAAAAATTATTTATTTTGCCGATAAGTATATAATTTAGAAAGAGGAAATAATCAAATAAAAGTTCTTTCTTATTAATTCCTGATTATCTTCATTGGATCGATCTTTACGGTTCTGCCTGCAGGATGTAATGTAGTAAGCAAACTTATTACAATTGCAACAACCGGAACAAGAATAAAATCCAAAACGCGCATCTCAACCGGAAGCCACTGCAATGGAAATCCTGGAACAGGAATTACAATAAATTGGAATTTCATCTGAGCATAAAGCAAAATTACAGCGAGTATCAAGCCGATTAGCGTTCCCAGAAAACCTATTATTATACCAATATTAATAAATATCTTCACCACATCTTTACCGGATGCGCCCATTGCTTTTAGAACTCCGATCTCAACTCGTTTTTCCGTAACCAGTTTAACAAAATTCCCACTCATATTAAATGAAGCAATTATTATCATAAGCGCAAGGACGAGGAACATGACTGCTTTTTCCATTTTTATCGCATTGAATAGATTAGCATCAAATACACTCCAATCTTCCACTATATAATCACCATTTATCATATCTTGAATTTCATTTGCTACTCGTGCTGAATGGGAAGGATCTACAGATTTAACTTCAATTTGGGTAATCTCATCCTCGTATCCAAGAAAAAACTGGGAATTTTTTAGTGATATATAGGTATAAACCCGGTCGTATTCCGGCATCCCGGAAATAAATATTCCTACTACCTTTAACTTCTTACTTTTAGGAAGCAAGCCAAATGGAGAAGGCTGAGTCCCGATGGGTGAAGTAAGTTGAACATACTCTCCCACTGTGGCACTAAGAGTTAATGAAAGATCCATGCCAATAATAATTCCATCATCTTCCAGACCCTCTTTATCCGGTGCTCCCACCACGATCTTATTCAAAAGTTCGGTTACATTTTTTTGTTTATCCAGATCAATACCGTAACATAAAGTTGA
>DAOUVH010000293.1 GCA_030667725.1 Candidatus Cloacimonadota bacterium
CACGGACTGGGACAAAGACTTAAACAACAATTCAATATTGAAACACCTTTTCTGCAGATAAAACATTCTTATCAATATAAATCAGTTACTGATGCGATTGATCAAATTAGTGTTATTGGAAAAGAAATAGAGAAGGATGGGCTTCCTGCAGAAATAACACCACTCAATATTTTCCTTTTAGGATATGGTCACGTTGCTCAAGGTTGCCAGAAGATTTTAGCAGCTTTACCAATTGTAGAAATTGCTCCTGATCAACTTGAAAAGCAGTCCCAAAATTATGAAAAAAACAAAATCTATCTTTCCGTTTTTAAGGAAGAACATTTAGTCGAAAGGAAAGATGGTGTTAAATTTGATCTGCTGGATTATTTTGAAAATAACTCAGCCTATAAATCTCAATTGGAACAGTATCTACCCTATTGCAGCATTTATATGAATGCAATTTACTGGACCCCAGACTGCCCTGTTTTTCTGCCGAATTCATATCTAAAGAAGATTCAGGACGTGAATCCTAAATTGCTAATTATCGGAGATATCACCTGTGATATTGAAGGATCTGTGCAAGCTACAATGAAAGGAACTTGGCCTGATAATCCAGTTTTTGTTTATAATACCAAAACTGGAAAAGAAACTGATGGTTATGGAGGTGAAGGATTTGCCGTAATGGCAGTTGATAACCTGCCTTGCGAATTTCCAAAAGAAGCATCAGATACATTTTCTAAATCATTAATGCCATTTATGGAACAGATGCTTTTAAACGATTATTCAAAATCAATTGCTGATTCATCTCTTCCAAATGAAATAAAATCTGCCTGTATCGCACATCAGGGTAAATTGGAAGATGATTTTAAGTATCTTGAAGAATTTTTATCATAATCCTCGTTCCCAAGTTTGTCTTGGGAATGTTGAAAGATATCAAGAGGAGCTTGTTCCCAAGTTTGTCTTGGGAACATAAAAAGAATTATGAGAAATCGTTATAAAATTGTTGAAGAAGACGGATTCTACTTAATCTCATCTACAATAGTTGATTGGATTCCTGTATTCACTTCTGAAAAATATTTTCAGATTCTGATTGAATCTTTGAAATATTGTCAGAATAATAAAGGCTTGAAAATCCATTTCTATATATTGATGGATAATCATTTTCATATGATTGTTTCAGGAGAAGACTTATCGGTTACTTTAGCTTCAATGAAGAGATATACTGCTCTCGAAATCATTGATGAATTGAAACAGGACAATAAATATTGGAGCCTTCATCAATTCAAAAGTCAAAAGAAAGGCTACAAATCTGAAAGTAATCATCAAGTTTGGCAGGAAGGTTTTCATCCTCAATTGATCTCAAGCGCTGAAATACTAGCCCAGAAAGTTGATTACATTCATTATAATCCTGTTAAAAGAGGATTAGTGAATGAACCTGAATTCTGGAAGTACTCTTCTGCTTGTAATAAAGATTTTGAAGGAAATGCGATAATAGAATTGGATGAGATTCCCTATGAATAATAGAATTTATTTGCGTTACAAAGACAAACTTTGTAACGAGATATCAAAATGTCTTGTTCCCATGTTCGTCTTGGGAACACAAAAATGCAAAACGCGCGTTACGAAGACAAACTTCGTAACGAGATATATTAAGAATTAAAAACATAATAGGAGTAATTATGGCTAAAATTAGCTCAGCCGGAAATTATGGGAAGGAGATCCGTTCTGATTGTAGAGTAACTATAGAACTTACAAAAAGCGGCGGATTGAAGATTGAATTGATCAGCAAAGTTAAGGAATATTTTGGAGATCAAATTATTTCACTGGTAAAGGATGAATTTAAATTTTTCGGTATTAAAAATGCCAAAATATTAATTGAAGATCGTGGTGCTCTTGATTATGTACTCGTTGCCAGAATCGAAGCTGCAATTAAGCTGCTTATCGACACCGATGAAGAATATCTATTATCCATTATTCAGGAAAATACGAATCAAACAATAAAAGAACGTCATAGAAGATCACGTCTTTATCTCCCTGGAAATACACCAAAATTAGCTTTGAATGCAGGTATCCACAAACCGGATGGAATAATTCTCGATCTGGAAGATTCGGTTGCACCTGCCAAAAAGGAAGAAGCTGCAATTTTGGTCAGGAACGCACTTCGCTCTGTAAATTTCTATGGTGCCGAAAGAATGGTGCGCATTAATCAATTACCAAAAGGACTTGATGACTTAAAGATTATTGTACCTCATAATGTGAACCTTATCCTTGTTCCAAAATGTGAGACAGTAGAACAGATCGAACAGGTAAATAATACAATTGTAAAGATAAAAAAAGAGAAAAAACTGAAATATGATATTTGGTTAATGCCTATAATCGAGAGTGCTCTAGGAATTATAAATTCATATCAAATAGCCTGTTCAAAAAATGTAGTTGCGCTTGCTATCGGGTTGGAAGATTATACTGCTGATCTTGGAGCACAACGAACTGCCGAAGGAACTGAAACATTCTTCGCTCGTTCGCAGATAGTAAATTCAGCTCACGCTGCAAAAATTCAACCGATTGATTCCGTATTTTCTGATATTAATGATATGGAAGCTCTTAAACAAAATGTACTCATTTCTAAATCACTCGGTTTTAGTGGAATGGGTTGTATCCATCCCCGCCAAATTCCCGTAATTCA
>DAOUVH010000108.1 GCA_030667725.1 Candidatus Cloacimonadota bacterium
AGGTGTAGAAGGTTTTTTAGGTTTATTCTTAATGGCATACTTTACGAATGCATTTTCAAGAAAAGTTCTGAGATGATTAATTCTCGTAAAACAATCCGTTTACCGAGTTATGATTACACGGCAAACGGTGCATATTTCATAACAATATGTACGCATAAAAGAGAACAATCTCTTGGTGAAATAATAAATGTTGAAATGAAATTATCCAAAATTGGAGAAATCGTTTCAGAAAAATGGTTTGATATTCCCAATCACCACAATGTTAAATTGGGAGAATTCGTCGTAATGCCCAATCACATCCACGGTATCATTTGGATTACATCAAATGAAACTGTAGCATCCCCCGGGATGACCGATGAGAGAGAAAGGGTTTGCCAGGGCAAACCCCGACTGGAAGAACGAGTTTGCCAGGGCAAACTGGAAGAGATATATTCGAGGAAATTCGGAGAGCCCCAATCCGGTTCGTTATCAATGATAATCAACCATTTCAAAGGATCAGTTAAACGTTGGTGCAATAAGAATGACCATAAATGGTTCGGGTGGCAAAGAAATTATTATGAACATATTATTCGAAATAATAAAGATCTATTCAATACGACAGAATATATTAAAAAGAATCCAATAAATTGGAGTAACGATGAATATAAAGCATAATCAAGAAGAAATTGTATTTAACACAATCGGAATTATTCATTCACCATTCAAAGAAAGGGAAGGAATGCCGATCCAACCAATCGGAGCAAAAGGTGTGAAAGGTCAAATAGTGATATTTCCTGAATTTAAAGATGGTCTTAAAGATCTGGACGGATTTTCTCATATCATTTTACTTTTCAATTTCCATTTATCAACCAATTATAAGCTCTTAGTTAAACCGTTCATGGAAGATACAATAAGAGGTGTGTTTGCCACTCGAGCTCCACGTCGTCCCAACCAGATTGGAATGTCAATCGTTAAACTGGAAAGTGTTGAAGATAATATTCTGCATATTTCTAATGTTGACATCGTAGACGGAACACCAATTTTAGACATTAAGCCATATATTAAAAGAGTTGATTGCGTTGAAAGTGAAAAAATTGGCTGGTTAGAAAAGAAAGCAGAAAAATTTGATAAAAAAATTTCGGATAATAGGTTTAGCGGAAAATAATGGGAAGAATTAAAGTTTTATCAGAAGAAGTTGCAAATAGAATTGCAGCAGGTGAAGTAATCGAAAGACCGGTTTCTGTAGTTAAAGAACTGGTAGAGAATTCCATTGATGCCCATTCATCACAAATAACAGTGCATATAGAAAGTGGTGGCAAGAAATTGATGCGCGTTATTGATAACGGAAGAGGAATGAGTGAAGATGATGCCTTGCAAGCTTTCGAGCGTCATGCAACCAGCAAGATCAAGACAGCAACAGATATCTTCAATATATCAACACTCGGTTTTCGTGGAGAAGCACTTCCAAGTATTGCTTCGGTGAGCCAACTCATTCTCATAACCAAAGATACAGAAAGTGATACAGCTTCCAGAGTTGAATTCAGGGGTGGAAAGCTCACAGATTTTTCTAAAACTTCTGCAAACAAAGGAACAACAATCACAGTAAGAAATTTATTCAGCAATATTCCTGCACGAAGAAAATTTTTGAAATCTGATCCAGTTGAATTTAAACATATTCTTAATTATTTGCATTATCAGTCTATTCTCTATCCTCAAATTCACTTCCGCTTTTTAGCTGATGGAAAGGAAAAGCTCAATTATCCAGCAGTTGCAGAAATGAAAGCAAGAATGTCCACAATATTTGGAAGCGATTTCCTTAAACGAGACTTGATCGAAGTATCCGAGAAAGGGCATGAAATTGAGCTTTCAGGATTTATAAGTGGTTTGAACGAGGAGAAGGAAGGATTTGCGGATTACAGATACCTTTTTGTGAACGGAAGGTATATTCGTGATAAAATTGTTTTACATAGCTTAAAATCGGCATATGGTCCATTCATAAAGAAACTTCGTATATTTCAGCAAGGCAAAACACCACCTTATATTTTGTTCCTGAATGTTGACCCCCAGCAGGTGGATTTTAATGTTCATCCTGCAAAAATGGAAATTCGTTTCAGGGATCCCGGAAAAGTTCATACTTTTATAAAGTTAACTATCGAGAAATTGCTTCTACAATATGAGGATGATAAATTCAAGCAGATCAAAAACAAAATAAGCTCTACATTCCAACCTGGCAAAACTACCGATGTTGAAACCAGAATATTTTCTAATAAGATGGAGAAGAAACATTTCAATCAGGTTAAGAAGGAATTGAAGGATATCTATCAACCCGATCTTTTCAGAAAAAAGACAATTGATGATATCCAGATCGAAAAGAATTTTACAGAAAACAGAACCGATATGTTCCTCAGACCTGAGGAAGATGTAATAAATCCCTGGCAACTTCATCAAAGCTACATTTTTGTTCAAGTAGAAGAAGGATTGATGATAATTGATCAGCATGCTGCACACGAACGAATAATTTATGAGAAAATATTACACAGAATTCATGGAGCTCCTGCTCAAACACAGAAATTACTGTTTCCAATAGTTATAGATCTTCCACCGCATCTCACTAATACCATTCCTGAATTAATTTCAGAAAATATTGAAGTATTCAACAAAATTGGATTTTCTATAAAAACTTTCAGTGGTGATTCCATAGTAATTGATGAGATTCCTATTGAACTTGAAGATTGGGATGGCGGAGATATCTTCATTGACATTATAAAACAATTAGAAGATGAATTTGAACAAACCGAAGATTTCAGAGACAGCCTTTCAAAGTCAGTTGCCTGTAAAGCTGCGATTAAAGCAGGAAGAAAAATGAACAGGAAGGAGATGCTGGCACTTATTAATGATCTATTTGCCTGCGAAGTTCCTTATTTCTGTCCTCATGGTAGACCGCTCATAATCAAGATGACGATACCTGAATTTGAAAAAAAATTCAAACGAACAACATGAGCCAAAAGCAAAAGAACAATATTCCACTGATCATCATTCAAGGTCCAACGGCAATAGGGAAAAGCCGACTCGCTATGAAAATTGCCGAAAAACTTAATACTTCGATAATCTCGGCTGATTCCAGACAGGTTTATAAATATTTAAATATCGGTACTGCAAAACCAACCATAGAAGAGCAAAAAAAAATTAAACATCACCTAATTGATATAGTAAAACCCGATGAAGAGTATAATGCCGGCACTTTTGCTGAAGATGCAGAAAAGATTATCGCCAAAATTTCATCTCAAGATAAGATCCCAATTATTTGCGGAGGTACAGGTTTTTATATAAAAGCACTTCTGGAAGGAATCTTCAAAGCTCCGGAAATTCCAATTGAGATAAGACAAAGTCTGCGCAAAGCTGCTGCAGAGAAAGGCACAGAATTCTATTATGAAAAACTGAAGAAGATTGATCCTGATTCTGCCAGACGGATAAATGAGAATGATGAGAATCGGATTATTCGTGCCTTAGAGATATATGAGACAACAGGAAAAACAATTACACAATTATGGAAAGAAGACATTCGGGAAGTGAGAAACTTCCAAACTGTAAATATAATGATATCAGAAGAACGGAAAACACTATATGAAAAAATAAATAGTCGTGTTGATAAAATGATCGACATTGGATTAATGAATGAAATGAAAAACCTTGTAAAAAAAGGATACAAAAGACTTGATCCTGGTATGAATACAGTTGGCTACAAAGAGCTTTATCCATTTTTAGAAGGTAATTCTGAATTAGGTATTTGCATAGATAAAATTAAACAAAACACCCGCAATTTCGCCAAGCAACAGTTCACCTGGTATAGAAAAATCGATTTTGATTTGACATTAGATAGTAAAAGCATTAACTTTTCAAATGTCTATAAAGAAATAATGATGAAATTACAGGAGAGATGATGATCGTTGCAAAAGTAAATAATTACGAAATTAAATTTCAGGAATATCAATCAGAATTGAAAGAAGTGCTTAAAATGATGCATCTTGGAGAACCAAATAATGAAGCAAAAAAGAGAGCAATAGAACAACTCATAGACGGATATCTACTTCTTAATTCTGCAAAAAATTCTAAAATTGACATTTCTGATGATGATATTGAACATGAAGTAGTTGAGTTGAAATTAAAATTCGAATCTGAAGATGATTTCAATAATATGTTAATTGATAAAGAAATTGAAATTAAAACCATAAAAGAGAGAATTAAAAATAATTTATTAATAACAAAATATGTTAAGATCAATTTTCCAGCTGATTCTGAAATACCAATTGAAAAACTTCGAGAAATATATAAAGAGAATATTAATTCATTCAAAACCCAGGAGATGGTCAAAGCTTCCCACATACTTATTAATGGTACTGGTGAAGAGAGTTTATTGAGGGCTGATGAATTATATAAAAGGATTAAAACAAAAGATGATTTTGATAAGATCGCTGCAGAATGCTCGGATTGTCCCAGCAATTGTCAGTGTGGTGATCTTGGCTATTTCCCAAAGGGAAAAATGGTAAAGGATTTTGAAGATGTTGCATTCAATCTAAAACAACATGAATTCAGTAAACCGGTTAAAACAAAGTTTGGATATCACATCATTATGAATACAGGTAGAAAAGAGAGCGTAATAGCTGATTTTAATGAAGTAAAAGATGCTTTAAAAGACAGACTTAAAAGGATCGATTCTGAATTGAAACTTATTAAACACCTCAAAGGATTACGCAGTAAAGCAGATATTGTGATTAATCACAAAGAATTATAACTTTTTATAGGAGAAAATAAAATGGCATTATTAGGTGTGAACATTGATCATATAGCAACATTACGAGAAGCAAGAAAAGGAATCGAGCCGGAACCAATTTATGCTGCAAGCGTAGCTGAACAAAATGGTGCAGATCAAATAACAATTCATTTACGTGAAGATAGAAGACACATTCAAGATCGTGATCTGAAAATACTAAAGAAAACAATCCAAACAAAACTAAATCTGGAAATGGCAGCTACAAATGAAATGGTGAAGATCGCCTCTGATATAAAGCCTGATACTGTAACTTTAGTTCCTGAAAAGAGGGAAGAGCTGACAACTGAAGGCGGATTGAATTTATCAGAGGTACACAGAAATGCTATTTCATCTTTAAGGAAAGCCGGAATTGAAGTCAGTGTATTTATTGAGCCTGATCTGGAAATGATAGAATTA
>DAOUVH010000180.1 GCA_030667725.1 Candidatus Cloacimonadota bacterium
ATGAAGAAATCAATCATGAGCGTATTTTTAAAAGTTTAAGAACTGATAATGAATTTGATTCTATGGGCGATCAGGTGGAATGGCAAGCTGCTGCATCCTTTTTGAAAGCTATTTCCGATTCGCATGTTTTCAGCAAACCGGATGCTGCCATAAAATTGGCGAATGAAGCAGCTGATGAAGTTGATATCATAGACTCTGCTATCCACTTTGAAAAAGATACTTTGATCTTTTTCCACTCACTACATCAAAATACTTCTGATGCAACTACTCAGGAAATCATAAAAAAAATTATTAATGAGGAAGTTTCACACATTGTTTTATTAGCGAAAATCAAAAGAGAATTATAATTTATAATGAGTTCATATAATTAAGTTTTCTTCTTGCTGTTAACAATGGAACAATCCATTAAAGCAGGACTAATTCTTATTATAATTATTCAGTAAAGGAGCATGCTATGAAAAGTGATATCGATATTGCTCAAAATGCAAAAATGAAAAAGATCACAGAAATTGCTAAAACAATAGGACTTTCTGCTGATGATATTGAATTATATGGAGATTACAAAGCCAAGATCAAATTTGAAGCTATTGAGAAACTCAAAGATCGATCTGATGGTCAACTGATCCTGGTTTCTGCCATCACACCCACTCCGGCAGGTGAAGGGAAGACTACTGTTTCTATTGGGTTAGCGCAGGCAATGAACAAGTTAGGAAAGAAGACGATTGCAGCAATTAGAGAACCTTCATTAGGTCCGATTTTCGGAATAAAGGGTGGAGCTGCTGGAGGTGGTTATTCTCAAGTATTGCCAATGGAAGATATTAACCTGCATTTTACTGGGGATATGCATGCAGTAACTGCAGCTAACAATAATCTGGCTGCATTGATTGATAATTCGATCTACAACGGCAATCCTTTTCGCATCAATCCCCGAACTGTAACCTGGAAGCGTGTGATGGATGTGAATGACCGTTCTCTACGTAATGTGGTGATCGGATTGGGTGGAAAAACCCAGGGAGTTCCACGTGAAGATGGTTTTGATATAACTCCGGCTTCGGAGATTATGGCGATTCTTTGTCTTTCCAATAATCTTGATGATCTGAAAAGAAAAATTTCTGAAATTACAGTTGCTTATACATATGACAATGAACCAATAATAGTGAAGGATATGGGATTTGAAGGAGCAATTACTTCTCTTTTGAAAGATGCTCTCAAACCAAATCTGGTGCAAACTATAGAGAATACTCCTGCGTTTATTCACGGAGGTCCTTTTGCCAATATTGCTCAGGGAACAAGTAGCATTATAGCAACAAAAGCAGCTTTAAAACTTTCCGATTATGTTATTACAGAAGCTGGTTTTGGTTTTGATCTGGGAGCAGAGAAATTCTTTGATATAGTTTGCCCATATGGTGAGTTTTGTACTTCTGCTGTTATACTTGTTGCTACTGTCCGAGCTATCAAACATCATGGTGGAATTAAAGTAAAAGATCTATCAAAACCCAATGTAGAAGCAGTTAAAAAAGGATTAGTAAATTTAGAGAAACACTTAGAAAATATCAGAAAATTCGGGATGAAGTCAGTTGTGGCTATAAATAAATTCTACACTGATACAGATGAAGAATTACAAATCGTAGAAGAATTTGCCAAAGAAAATGGTTTTGATGCTTCCATTGTTGAGTATTGGGAAAAGGGTGGAGAAGGTGGTTTGGAGCTTGCAGAAATAGTTTCAAATTTAATAGGAAACCATGTTTGCCATCTCAATCAATTATATAATTGGGATTCTCCGGTAGAAGACAAGATCCTTGCAGTTGCTAAACAGATCTATGGTGCCGAAAAGATAGATTTTACTAACGAGGCTAAAAGAGATCTGCGCCTTATAAAAAAGAGTGGTTACAATAAATTACCTGTTTGTATTGCAAAAACTCAAAAATCTCTTTCTGATAATCCAAAACTTTTGGGCAGACCTAAAGATTTTCTGGTAACAGTCCGCAAGATATTAATCGCATCAGGGGCAGGATTTTTAATCCCGATCACTGGAGATATTATGAGAATGCCGGGACTTCCCAAAACACCGGCTGCAATGCAGATAGATATAGATGAGCATGGCTCTATCAAAGGTCTGTTTTAAAATTATAAAACAGGAATTTCAAGGAGTAAAAATGAGTTTCTTTATGAAGGATGAAATTGTAGAAATGCAAAGTGAAAGTTTGTTGATAGAGTTTACCAAGGCTCTATATATAGAAAGGTAGGTAGAAAATGAATGTAGATGCCTTATTTAAAATCTGCTATGGTTTATATGTTGTAGGTTCAAAAAAAGGAAAAAAAATTAATGCTCAACTTGCAAACACAGTTTTCCAAATTTCACCCAAACCAGCAACAATTGCCATCAGTATTTCCAAACAAAACCTGACCCATGAATTCATTACAAAAAGCAAGGTGTTCACAGTTTCAATTATTTCTGATAAATGGTCTATGATAGAAATTGGAAGATTTGGGTTTAGAAGCGGAAGAGATATAGATAAATTTGCTGAATGTAGTTATAAAATTGGTAAGAATGGTGCTCCAATCATTTTGGATGATACTGTGGGATATATTGAATGTAAGGTAATAAATAGCCTGGATGCCGGTAGTCACACAATCTTTCTTGGTGAAGTTACTGAAGCGGAAAATCTATCTAAACTGAATCCGATGACCTATGATTATTATCACAAAGTTTTAAGAGGAAAAGAACCCAAAACTGCACCGACTTTTCGTGGCTAATGATGATAAAAACGTTAAAAAGTGTAAGTGTTTAGAATGCTTCAAATTGTTGGATTTCCAGATATGTTAATAGCATAATTGAGAGAAGGTACAATTATGCAACTTGATTATCAGAAACTTATACAAGAAAAATTCGCTTTCATCTATATTACAACAAAAGATTGTAATGTCTGTAAAGTTCTGCAACCCAAATTAAGGGAACTGGCAAAAAAATATCAAGGCTGCACTTTTCATCTTATCGAATTGGATGACTTCAAAGATGCTGCTGGCTTCTTCATGGCCTTTTCCGTTCCTACATTTCTTGTATACTTGGAAGGCAGTGAACTTATTCGTACAGCACGGCATCTAAATATTGACGAAATTAGAATAAAACTAAATAGATATCACCAGATGATATTTAATGAGGATGGGGAATAATATGAAAAGAATATTTTTATTAATTGTATTAACATTAATTTTTCTACCGGTTTTCGGTCAGGAATATAAGATCATCGATTCTAAAATGAACAAAGAGATCGAGTTAAAAGAAATGGCTGAAAGATTGGGAGATTATGATGTGATCTTCTTCGGAGAATTCCACGAAAATAGAATATTGCATTCACTAGAATTCGAGCTTTTAAAAATGTTTCACCGCAATAACAAACATCTGATCGTCTCCTTGGAAATGTTTGAACGTGATGTACAATCTGTATTGGACCAATATTTGAATGATGAAATTTCGGAAGTAGATTTTCTGGCTAACTCTCGTCCCTGGCCGAATTACAAAACAGATTATAAACCACTGATTCAATTTGCCAAAGAGAATAAACTAAACGTTGTCGCAGCCAATATCCCGCGTCGATATGCTTCCATAATCAGTAAGCAGGGAATGAATGCTCTTGATTCATTATCGCAGGAAGAAAAGAAGTATGTAGCAAGAAACCATA
>DAOUVH010000209.1 GCA_030667725.1 Candidatus Cloacimonadota bacterium
AAACGGCTTTAGTAAGCGATAAAAGGATAATATGTGTAACCCAAAAATTTGAAACTGAGACAGACGAAGATCCCAAAGCCAGGGATCTGTACCGTTATGGAACAATTTGCATGATCTTGCAGATAATGAAGCTTCCAGATGGAAATATGCGATTACTAGTGGAAGGTGAAAAGCGGGTAGTGATAGAAAAATATCGCAGGAACAAGAACTATTTAACTGCAAATTATGTGGTCCAAGACAAAGTACTTTCGGAAAGTGAGTTGGAAAGTGAGGCATTATTACGTTCTTTCAGAAAAGTTTTTAAAAACTATGTTGATCTTAATCGGTCGATTCCAGAAGAAGCAATGATACCGCTTAGTGATGCTGAGAGCGCAGATGAGTTCTTTTATTATGCACTGTCAAATATCCAATTAGATATAAGCAAGAAACAACAACTTTTTGAATTGAGTGATCTTTTCGAATCTATTTCTCAATTGTATAAAATTGTTATCGAGGAAATTCAGATACTGAAACTGGAGTATAAGATAGATGGCACTGTGAAAAGCAAGTTGAGTAAATTACAACGTGAATATTATTTAAATGAGCAATTAAAAGCTATCCATAAAGAACTTGGTATAACCAAAGAAGATAAAACTGAATTACTAGAATTCAAGAAAAAGATTACTAAAGCAAATCTGAGTGATCAAGCAAAAAAGAAAGCAGAAGGCGAGCTTGAACGCTTTGCTCATATGAATTCTTATTCTCCTGAATATTCAGTTACTCATACTTATTTAACCTGGATTTTAGATCTCCCATGGGATGAACCCCAGTTGAAGGATTTCACTCTTAATGTTGCGCAAAATATCCTGGATGACGATCATTACGGACTGGTAAAAGTTAAAGAACGAATTTTGGAATATCTTGCTGTTGTGAAACTTGCAGAAAAGGTAAAAGGACAGATCCTTTGCTTTGTTGGTCCTCCTGGAGTAGGAAAGACTTCATTAGGAAAATCAATTGCGCGAGCCATGGACAGGAAATTTGTGAGATTATCTTTGGGTGGTGTTCGAGATGAAGCAGAAATAAGAGGTCACCGCAGAACTTATGTTGGTGCACTTCCGGGTGTGATCATTCAAAGTATGAAAAAAGCCGGAACTACAAATCCGCTTATTATGATGGATGAGATAGATAAAATGAGCAGTGATTTCAGAGGTGATCCTGCCTCAGCATTATTAGAAGTATTAGATCCTGAACAAAATGACTCTTTCCGTGACCATTATCTTGATTTCGAATATGATCTTTCTCAGGTAATATTCATTACCACAGCTAATACTCTTAACTCAATTCCTCAGCCGTTACTCGATAGAATGGAAGTAATAGAGATTCCGGGCTACACAGCTTATGAGAAAATCCATATCGCCACTAAACATCTGGTTCCGAAGGTTATTAAAGAACACGACCTGAAAGGAAAAGTGAAGATAAAATATCTCAAGAATACGTTAGAGAGAATAATCAAGCTTTATACACGAGAAGCCGGTGTGCGTGGTCTGGAAAGGCAAATTGCTAAGATATTGAGGAAGATCGCCAAGAAATATGTTGAAGGTAAATTGAAAGGGCTGGTTACAGTTCAGGCTTCCGACTTGGAAGAATACCTTGGCATACCTAAACACCTCTATTCCGAAGTTAACAGAAAAGATGCTGTGGGTCTTGTTACGGGTCTTGCCTGGACCAGATTTGGTGGAGAGACGTTGCAAATAGAAGTTGTGAAGGTAAAGGGTAAAGGGAACTTAAAGCTTACAGGACAGTTGGGTGATGTGATGCAGGAATCAGCTCAGGCTGCTTTCAGTTATGCCAGATTACATGCAAAGAAGTATGATATCGATGAGAATTTTTATAAAAAATGTGATCTTCATCTCCATATCCCCGAAGGTGCAATTCCCAAAGACGGACCTTCTGCCGGTGTGACCCTTGTTACAGCGATAATATCGATTCTTTCCAATAGAAAGGTGAAACATAATATTGCCATGACGGGTGAGATAACACTTTCCGGGAATGTTCTGCCAATTGGCGGACTGGCAGAGAAATTGATAGCTGTGAAAAGAGCAAAGATCAAGAATGTTTTGGTTCCAAGAAAGAATGAACCTTCACTGACAGAAGTGAATGATGAAATCAAAAAAGGTTTGAACATTATTCTGGTTGATACGATAGAGGAAGTTCTACAATACGCACTTCGTTAGAATTGTGTTTAAAAGAACCTTGCGAATGGCTGCAGACCTTCGCAATGGTTAAGGAAAAACGTACTGACCATTACGGAGGTTTCACAAATTCAACCATCCGTAAGATTCGGAAAAAAGAAGGATGTGATGAAATTTTCTATTGTGGATAGAGAAACTTTGTTGGATGGAACTGAGCGAGTTGTTATAAACGTTCCCCGAGAAGAATTAATATATTTGGGTTATATACTTGAATCTTTTGAAGGATGGTGCAATTATACTACTCCCGATAAAAATAAACCGTATCTGCAAGTAGATGTAGCACCCGATTATATTAATGATTTCAATAAATTGATTCAATCGCTTTCGAAATGGGATTATGAAAAAATGTAATGTTGTGAGTCTAGTAGAAAAAACACTAAGCGGCAAGATAGTTGTCTCATCAAAACTAATTTCGATGTTTGAAAAATTTTAAGATTTAGAGAGGAAAAAATGCAATTGATCTATAATCCAGTGTTTTTAAAACACGATACCGGCATGCACCCGGAAAATAAGAAGAGACTATCTTCACTTGGTGAACTACCAGTTACTAAATTAGAAAATGGTGAAAAATATTTGGAACTTGTACATACTCCTGAGTATATTAAAAGAATCAAGGATCTCAGTATTAAAGGTGGTGGACATTCGGATGCTGATACATTTGTTTCGGAAGGAAGTTATGAAGCGGCGATCTATGCTGTTGGTGCAACGATCATGGCTTCAAAAAATGGTGATTTTGCCCTGACCCGTCCTCCCGGACATCATGCTCATCAAGATCATTCCAGTGGATTTTGTTTGTTCAACAATATTGCCATAGCCGCTCAATATCATGCAAACCAGGGTGAACGTGTTTTAATCATCGATATCGACGGACATCTGGGTTGCAGCACAGAAAAGTTTTTTTATGACTCAAATAAAGTTATGTATTGGTCTCTTCATCAATTTCCTGCTTTTCCTGGTGGTGGTGATGCAGATGAAATTGGTGAAGGTGAATGTAAAGGATTCACGATCAATGTTCCACTTCCACCGGGAAGTGGAGATGAAATATTTATGGATGCTTTTAAATCTTTTTTACCGATAGCGAAAGAATTCAATCCTGATATTGTAGGAATCTCTGCCGGTTTTGATTCTCATC
>DAOUVH010000268.1 GCA_030667725.1 Candidatus Cloacimonadota bacterium
ATCTTGGGAATTTAAGGGAAATATTAGGGAATTAAAAAACTTTATCGAAAGATTGTACATTCTTGTTCCAAAAATAATTATCGAACCAGATGATATTAAAAATCTTGGAATTGCCAAACAACCGGATTCTAATTTTTGGAATGAAACTTTATCATTCAAGAATAAAAGAAAGGAATTTGAGACCAGATATCTTTCAATTCAATTAAAAATGAATGACGGGAATATCTCTAAAACTGCAAATGCTTTACATCTGCAAGTTAGTAATTTATCAAGGAAATTAAAAGAATTGAATATTAATTAGAAATTAAAAAGAGAAAGGAGTTAATTATGAAATCAAAATGGTTTACATTAGGATGTCTTACTTCCGTTGTTGTTATCATCATCATGATATTGACTATGTTTTGGACATTCGGAAGTATGGGAAAAGGATTTCAAAAACCAATGCCGGAAAGGATCGCTCAAGGATCGTGGTTAAGAATGGATCTCAGCGGAAGAATAACAGATTACAATGAATTTGAAGACAGCCCTTTTGCAGGTATGCTCTCTGCAGAAACACCTTCAGTTCATGAAATCGTACACAAAATAAACAAAGCTGCTCAAGATGAGAATATCAGAGGAATTCTCCTTGAACCTAAATTCATTGCCTGCGGTTATGCTAATCTGAATGAGATAATGAGTGCTTTAGAGAATTTCAGAACCACGGGAAAAGAGATTCATGCTTATCTCGATTTGGGCATAGATAAAGATTATGTCCTCTCAACTGTTGCTGATAAAATTTACCTTAATCCTTCTGCTTCAGCCGGAATCCTTCTTACCGGAGTTGGTGGTGGAATACTCTTTTACAAAGATATGTTAGATAAGATCGGTATTGAGTTCACTGTAATCCATGCAGGAAAATATAAAGGTGCCGGTGAAACTTTTACACGAAATGAATTATCTGAACCAGTTCGAAAGAACCTGGATAGATTATTCTCAAATGTCTATAATTCTGTTCTCGCAAAAATAGCTGAAAATCGTGAAATTGAATTTGGTGAAATCACAAAAATTTACGAAAAGAGAGAAGAACTATTTATTAATCAGAAAAATGCATTAAATTATAATTTAGTTGATGAACTCTCTTTTAAAGAAGATTTGTACAATAATTTAGGTGTTACAAAAAAGAATCTCGTTTCGTTTTCTAAATATAAAATACCGGGATTCAAGAAATCAAAATCTAATATTGCTGTTATCTATGCTCAAGGCGGAATTGTCATGCAATCACAAGGATTCGATGCAGTCAATATTACTGCTGCCAAACTGAATAAGATCTTGGATAAAATTGAGAAAGATAATGAGATCAAAGGTGTTGTGATCCGTGTAAATAGTCCGGGCGGAAGTGCACTTGTTTCAGAAATGATCCTTGATAGAATTAAGAGGTTAAGAGAAGTTAAACCTGTTGTGATCTCAATGGGAAATGTTGCTGCATCCGGAGGATATTATATCTCTGCAGAATCTGATTACATCTTTGCAGATCCGTTCACTATAACAGGTTCTATAGGTGTTGTTGCAATGCTGCCTAATATTGCTAAACTAACAGATAATATTGGAATTCATGAACAAGATATTTCTAAAGGAAAATTCTCAAATGCAATGAGCATTTATTCAAAACCGGATGAATCTATGATCAATTCATTACGAATGAGTATCAAAGAGACATATTTAGAATTCAAACAAAGAGTTGCCGATGGTAGAGGAATGTCTCTTAATGATGTTGAACTAATTGCACAGGGTCAAGTTTGGTCTGCTGAAGACGCATTGCAGAACAATCTTATCGACGAAACGGGAATGATAAGTGATGCTATTATGAAAGCAGCCGAGCTGAGCAACATTGAAGAGTACACTATTAAGTATTTTCCCAAACAAAAGAATTTCTTTGAAGAAATCATAAAAGACAAATTTGATATAGACATTGCTGAAACTGTAATTTCCAACCAGATTAAGGAAGATAAGGGTATACTCAAAGCCTGGCAATTATTTAAATCAATTAAAAATGATCCTCTACAAGCCGTTATGCCATTTGAATTAGAAGATTAAACAACCCATAATAATTTTAATAGAAGGTGGCTTATGGTCACCTTCTTTTTGATTTAAAGATTACAAAGTACTTGACTTATAAAGCTTATAAAAAAATTTGCTTTATAAAAATAAAAGATTTTAATATAATTAACGGAGGAAAAATGAGTGAGTTAAAAAAGATTTTAGTTATTATTGGAATTATTTCAATATTTGGAACTTCATTACTGGCAATTTCACAAGATCTCTCTGTTCAAGGTAAGAAGAATTTACGATCTGCTAATATGCATTTAGGCGGGGATAGATATGAGAAAGCGCTTCCATTATATGAATTGGTTTTAGAAGAAAATCAAAATCAGATTGATGCACTTAACAATATAGCTGCGATTTATTATGATATGAAGGGAGATTATGCTAAAGCTCGCGAATATTTTATAAGATTGATCGATGTGATCAATAGCGTTTTTGCTGAATATGACGAGATCAAACAAACTGATGAAAAAGCTGCTAAGAAATTCTATAAAGATAACATCAAGAAATTCAAATTAGAAGATATGCTTGAGTCAGTGATACAATTTAGAGATAATTGCTTCACACAGTTGGTGAATAGTGGTAAACTAAAGATCCAGTCTGAAGAATATAACGATGCCATCGAGATATTCACAAATATTGCTGAAATTGTTCCGGATAGTACAATCACATACAGACTAATAGCTCTTTGTTACGAAAAACTCGATGACATAGAAAACTCTAGAAATTACTTCATAAAAAC
>DAOUVH010000046.1 GCA_030667725.1 Candidatus Cloacimonadota bacterium
ATCTTAAGAATATTTTCGAAAACTTCCATACCATTTAATCCCGGTAATCTCATATCAAGTAAAACCAGATCAGGCATATTAGCTTTATATTTTGTAATTCCTACCTTACCATTTCCAGCTATGATAGTTTCAAAACCTTCTTCTTTCAAGATCGTATTAAGTAGAAATTGCATATCCTGATTATCTTCAATGATCAATATTCTTTCCATATTTTTTTATCCTTTTGTTTCTGTGATAATTGGAAGTTTCACAGTAATTTTTGTTCCAACACCAACTTCACTTTCCACGTCAACATCCCCATCATGAGCCGTGATAACTTGATAAACAAACGATAACCCTAAGCCTGTCCCCTCATCTTTTGTTGTATAGAACGGATCGAATATTTTCTCAATCTCATCAGTGGATATCCCACATCCATCATCAGTAAATGTTATAACGATCTTGTTATTTCTCTTAGTGACTTTTATTGTAAGAACTCCCCCATGCGGCATGGCGTCATTAGCATTTAATATAAAATTTAGGAAAGTTTGTTCGAACCATTTAGAATCCAGGTTGATCTGAGGGAGCTTCTCATCAATCATCAAATCGATCTTTACACCATTTTGTTTAATTCTTGCTTCAACAAGTTCAATTGCTCTTTTAAGAACGGCTGAGATACTCCCCATTCTCAGATCTAGTTCTCTGGGAGTTGCAAAATCCAAGAGTTCTTTAATAATTTTATTTGCATTTTGAGAATTACGTAAAATGATCTCAAGATATTGAACAATTTGATCTGGAAGTTCATACTTCTTAAGACAATACTGAATTGAAGAGTTAATATTTCCGAGTGGATTTCTGATCTCATGAGCAATACCGGCAGCTAACTGGCCTACTCCTGCAAGACGTTCTGCACGCAGAAGACGTTTTTCTAATAACTTATGTGCAGTAATATCATGAAGTGAGGCAACAATTTTTTTTGATTGATCATTTGCATCAATTAGTACTTGGGAAATTACTGAGCAATAGACCACTTCGCCGTTATGATTATTCAATTCTATTTCTTGATCACGAATAGATCCCTTCTCATTATTCATTAGTAAAAAATAGGTTGCTTGCTGTTGTTTTGCAAAAAAATCTTGTATGGTCTTCCCCAGCAGATCTTTTCGCTTATGATCGCTCATCATTTCAATTGATGGGCTAATCTCAGTTATTTTTCCATCTAATTCTATTTCACAATAGACATCTTGAATATTATCGAAGATCCTTCTATATTTTTTTTCACTCTTCTTTAATGTCTGCTGCATTCTATGTTTATAAATTGCAAGCTCAATAACAGCTTTTAATTCACGTTCATCAAAAGGTTTGATAATATAACCAAACGGTTCGGCGATTTTTGATTTACTTATTGTTTTATCATCTGCATAAGCTGTAATAAAAATAATAGGAATATCAAGAGAATAGTAGATCGTTTCTGCAGCAGTAAGTCCAGACATTTCGTCACCAAGCATAATATCCATTAATACAACATCTGGTTTTAATTCTTCTGCCCTTGGAATTGATTTTTCACCTGAGCGAACGATATCCAATATCTCAAATCCGCAATTCTCAGAAATTCTGGCAATATCCTGAGCAATGATCATTTCATCTTCAACTATCAGAATCCTTATGATATCTTTTTCAAGATTCAAATTCATAAACTATCCCTTCTTTTGTTAATTATCTTTAGGATTATTCTCATATTTCCTTTATGTCTTAAATATAATCTATTTTGATTATGTAAATATTTTTTTATAAATCTGATGTGGAATTGACTTCACTTTGATAGAATTTAAAATTTAAGTTTTATTTACTGCAAAATTATGTATTGAAAAAGTAGAGTGATAAAATTTCAAACATATCAGATGTAATTTATTAAGTATTAGGAAGTTAGTATGAAAAGTTCTCAAGAATTTATTGAATTAACAGCTCGATTACAGAAACTCTTCCATGATAGAGATAATTCATATACACTATGTGTTGTTATCGGAAATATTGAATGTGCATTATTACGATTTCTGCATAAAATAAACCACCCTCTCAGGATGCGGGAAATTGCAAAAATGTATGAGATTTCCAATGCAAAAGTTACACGCGTACTGAATAGACTTGTTCAAATGGGATTTGTTGAGAGATATCATTCTGAAAATGATCGTCGCAGTTTGTATGCCCGCATCACTGATGAAGGAAGCAAATTGCTGAAAACACAAAATATAAGTTGAACAAATTCCAGCAGGAAGTTTTGGAATTGATCCCTGAAGAAGAGATCGATACGACCTATAAGTATCTTAAATTATTTGTAGATACTTATGAAAAAGTAATAACTGATTCCACAGAAAGAACTTGAAGAATCAGCTAATTGAAGCAAATCAGTAATTTTAAAATAAAATTTCGGGAGAAATAAAGTTGGATTCCCAGCCTAGTTTCTCCTTTTCTATATCAAATGCTACACCCATCAATTGGCTGAAATAAACAATAGGTATTGTTTCAAATTCCGGATCTTTTTCTTTTATATCTTCCTGCCGGGTATCCAAATTGAAAGCACAGAGCGGACATGAAGTAATTATTACATCTGCTCCATTTTTACGTGCATCCTCAATGATTCCTTTAGAGAGATTGACCACTATATCTTTATTATTTACAGTATGATAACTGCCACAACACCTGCTACCACTGTTCCATTCAATTGCTTCAGCACCCAATGCTACGATGAGTTCCTGTAGAATCTTTGGATCTTCAGCATCATCTATTCCGACCTCTTTAGGACGCAATAGCATACAGCCATAATATGGAGCTACTTTCAGATCTTTCAATGGTTTCTTTACCTGCTTGGTTACAGTCTCCCAGCCTAATTCACGAATAATAGGCAACAAATGTACAACCTCAACACTACCATCATATTTTGTTTCTTCACGATGCATGAAATCATTGATCTTCTGCAGATCATCAGGATTTTTCTGCATACGTTTATTGGAAAGACTGAGTGTATTGTAGCACATCGAGCACAATGTAACCAGCCGGTTTTCATTTTCCACTATACCAGATGCATTCATTTCCTGTACACGCAGGAAATTTCTAACCGGTGCCATATGCTTCATTAGGTCATCACTAACCAGATAGGAAACAACTCCACAGCAATTCCAACGATCGAGTTCCACCATTTCTATTCCAAGTTTTTTTGCAACTTCCAAGGCAGGAATTTCCAAGTTTTTAGCAGTAGTTTTTAATGTACAGCCGGGAAAATATGGTATTTTCATTTCATGTCTCCTTATCCGGTAAATTTCCTGAAAGCTCCCACAATTGCAATCGAGGGTAGTTTCTTGGCTTCTTCTTTAGAAATCTTTTCAATATCAATAAAATCTATAGCTTCACGCAGTTTTACCTGGCGTAAAGCCTCAGATACTTTCGAAACATCCAGATCTCGTGGACACCGGACTGTGCAGGTGAAACATGAAGCACAGATCCACATTGTTTTGCTGTCCATGATATCCTTTTGCCCCAGCATTACCTGACGCATGATCTGTGAAGGTGTAACATCCATTTCAGTAATGAATGGACATCCACCCGAACAGGTCCCGCACTGCTCACAAAGAGTGATTATTTCACCACTTAATTCCGTGATCTTTTCGAGGAATTCTACACCTTTATCATCAAGCTTTATAATCTTTGCCATTATTCACCTCTCACTGCTGTAAAAAGTTTAGCTTTTATTTCCCGTGGGATAGGCTCTAAAGTCCCTAGAAATTCCGCTATTGCATCTACATCATTTATGAATTGAGCTAAAGCACCTGCATTGTACTCTTTAAAAATTATTCTTTCAGTTTCGATCTGTAGATCATCCAACGTTTTTTGAACCTGATTAATGTTGTCTTTTGTTACATTGTTTGCCCAGCCAAAGCGGGAGCTCTTTTCAGGGCTATCACCGATCATCACTGCATCAGCTCCTTTTGATAGTGCAAATCTTATCAAGTTGGAAGTCATCCTGCTACCGCTTGGAATCCGGAAGATTCTAGTATCGGTAGAGTATTTCATCTTTCGAACTCCACAAGCATCTGCCAGACGGTAAACAGTGTTATCATCAGCAAAGATCAGGATTCTCTTCTCACCTTCTTTTTTATTACTGAGAGAAGCTTCGATCTGCGCATACATCTGGTCATTTGTGTAATAATTCAAATCGATTGCTTCAATTGGACAACTTGCTATGCAGCTTCCACAACCAAGACAGAGAGCCTCATTTACTTCAGCTTTACCTTTTGCATTTAGCGAAATAGCTTGTTTAGGACAAGCATCCAGACATTGTTTGCAACCGTCACAAATATCCTGATGTACAAAAGCCAATATAGGATCGATGGAGAATTCTTTTTGAGCCAAAGTTGCCAGAACACGTCCGGCAGCAGCACTGGCTTGTGTTACTGTATCGGGAATATCTTTGGGTCCTTGCGCTGTTCCAGCCAGAAACACACCTTCGATCAAAGTATCGACCGGACGGTATTTAGGATGTGCCTCTTTGAAGAAACCATCTTCGCTCTTAGCCAGTTTCAAATTATCGGCAATATTTTCGGAAGCTTTGCTTAATCCCATACCATTTGCCAAGACCACCAGATCAAATTCACTTTGGATAATATCACGAGAAAGTGTATCTTCTACTGTCACTGTAACCTGTTTTGTTTCGGGATCTTCAGTGAAGTGAGAAGGTTTTCCTCTCACAAATTTGATTCCCATTTTCTGAGCCCGTTTATAATATTCTTCATAACCTTTGCCAAAAGCTCGAAGATCTGTGTAGAATATATAAATATCTGATTCTGGTTTTGCCTGTTTCAACAGTGAAGCCAACTTGACAGAGAACATACAGCACACGCGGGAGCAATATTCGCGACCGATCTGCTCATCTCTGGAGCCAATACATTGCACAAATGCAACCCTTTTTCCTACTTCCCTCGGTGGTTCTTTTTCGGAAATGTGATCTACAATTCGTTCCATTTCCAAAGCTGAAACTACATTTTTATATTTCCCATAACCAAAAACAGTCTTTTCTGTTGCATCATAAATATCGTAACCGGTGGCTACTACCACGTTATCTACGGCTATATTAATGAATTCGGCTTTCTGTTCAAAATCTATAACTTTCTGCGGACAAATTTCAGCACATTTACTGCAGGAACCATCTTTGAAATGCAAACAATTTTCTTCATCAATTAAATATTTATATGGAATTGCATGAGGAGCCGGTATGTATATCGCTTTACGATTCATTATTCCCTGCTCCCAAAAATTTGGTTGTTCTATCGGACACTCCTGTACACACTGAGTACAAATAAGGCATTGATCCATATTGATGGAATCGAGAATAAAACGCGGGTTTTTCTTGATCTTTGCTTCAAAGTGTAGTCTGTGTCCGGCAATGCTTTCAATTTCAGAGTTTGTATAAAGAGTGATGTTTGGATGATCTTGTACAGCAGCCATTTTGGGCGAAATAATACAGGCAGAACAGTCTTCTGTTGGGAAGGTTTTGGTCAGGATCGCCATCATCCCGCCCAAGGTAGGTTTTCTTTCAACCAGGATCACTTTTTTTCCTGCATCCCCAAGATCGAGAGATGTTTGGATGCCTGCAATACCGCCACCTATCACTAGAATTTCATCTCCCATCTGCATCTTTTTTTCTTCTAATGGAAAATCCAATTCTACTTTGGCAATGGAAGCGTCGATAATATCTTTGGCTTTTTCAGTAGCTACTTCAGGAGCATTCTTATGAGCCCAGGAGCAATGTTCACGGAAGTTCGCAATTTCCAGAACATACGGATTTAATCCAGCTTTCTGTAGAGTAGCACGAAAAGTTTTTTCATGAAAATGAGGAGAGCAAGCAGCAACAACAACTTTCTCTAGTCTATGTTTCTTAATATCTTCAATAATCAATTTCTGACCAGCACCGGAGCACATATGAGAGTTCTCCTGGATCAGGATATCGCTTTTCTTTTCTTTTACATGCTCTGCAATTTTTTGGAGATCAATGGTATTAGATATGTTCCCACCACATTGACAAAGATAGACCCCAGTTTTCATTAGGAAATTCTCCTTTAATTTAAATGTTTCAATTTATTTTTATTTTGAATAAATAGCATTTATAATTATAAAAGATAATTTTAAGATATCAAATTAAATCTATAAAATTACCATAATTCTAATGCTTCATTCAACATAGCCAATTGCTGCTCTTCTTTGTAACCAAGCTGCTGCATTGCTCCTGAAGGACAAATTGATGCACAGCTTCCACAACCCTTACATAGGGCAGAATTAACATAGGCATATTCTTTACCGTTCATCCAAATAAGCTCTGGAGCACCATAAGGACAAACAGATACACACATTCCACAACCGGCACATGTATCCAGATCGACCCGAGCTATATTTGCTTCCGAAAGATATTCTTTGGAACTAATGATCGCGCATGCCCGTTCTGCTGCAGCTTTAGCCTGCGAAATTGTATCTTCCATTCCTTTAGGTGAATGAGCCAATCCTGCCATAAATATACCTTCAGCTGAAAAATCAACCGGTCGAAGTTTCACATGTGCTTCCATAAAGAACTTATCTTCATTGAGCGGTATTTTTAACATTTGCGATATGGTGTCAACATCTTCTTGCGGTACAATTGCAGGTGACAGTATAATCTTTTCAGGATTCAGGATTACATCAATTCCCAGAACATGATCCTTAAGTTTAATTATCAACGCATTCTCTCCAAAAACAGTTTTTTTACTATCAATATCGATCTCAGGTTTAGCATCTTCGGAATAGCGAATGAAAACTACCCCTA
>DAOUVH010000239.1 GCA_030667725.1 Candidatus Cloacimonadota bacterium
ATTTTTGTTTTTAAAACTGAGCGTAAAATACTCGCATCAAGGTCTTCTTTTATTGCAAGTTCATCTTTATCGTAAAATTCCGGTGGAATTTGCACGAGTAATTGTAGAATCTTATCAAACTTATGTAGAATATTTTTCTCAAGTTTTGTAAAATAAAACTGATTCACAACGATGATCTTATCATAATCTAAATTTAATTGCAGATCTTTAAAATCACGCAGAAATATTGTGTCGGAAAATTGCTCTTTGTGTAACATTTTATAATATTGAGATTTGATCTGTAGAAGCTGCTGAAATGTATTAAGCTGCCAATTATGGGCTGTGTTTTTTGAAAGGAGAACTTCATTAAGAGTGTCTTCGGATATCATCTCTTCGGTTATCTCTTCCCAGAAATTAAAAAAATTATTCGCCAGTTCAATCGACTGAAAATAAGCTTTGATTCTAAAAAAAACTTTATTTTCTTTTGTAAGTGCTTTATAGAACATCAAAGTTCGTTTTTCTTCTTTTAGTATTGGTAGTTTGGAATGGAATAATTCATCCTTCCATTCATCCATCGTTAAGAATTTATGTTCGGAAAAATCCCAAATGGGCAGATACATTCTCAGTGTTTCCTGTTTGCTTCTGCGGGTGGGGAAGAGCAGTAGGCATTTACCAGAATCCAATTCCTTTAAAGCTGTCTGTAAAATATTTTGATTAAGTGGAACGTATTTGATCATAAAAGACTTTTGATCCAGGTTAGAAGTAAGATTATCATTAGTGCAGGCAGCATATTCAATACCCTGATCTGTTTGATCTCTAAAATACGTAATCCCAGACCAATTAGCAGAATACCTCCAACCGAAGTGAGATTATTGATATAAATCTCGCTGAAATAATCACCCATAATCGAAGTAAGCAGAGTAAGGCCACCTTGATAAATAAGCAACGGAATTACAGAGAACATAACACCAATCCCTAAAGCAGATGAAAGAGCAATAGCTGCAAAACCATCCATGATAGATTTGGTAAGCAGTAAATTTGGCTTACCACCCAGACCTTCTTCAATCGCTCCCAAGATTGTCATGGAACCCATACAAAATAACAGAAATGCCGTAACAAGTCCTTCTGAGAATTTGTCGTTTTTACTTTTTAAACGAGCTTTCAATTTTTCACTCAGGTTGTCCATCCACACTTCGATGTTGAGTGCTTCCCCGATTAACGAACCGGATATCAGGCTGAGTACAATGAGAAGATAAGCATCTGATTTCAGAGCCATCGCTATTCCCAGAAAGATGGTAAAGATACCAATTCCCTGAAAAGCAACTTCAGTGAAACGTTTGGAAAATCTAGTATGCAGGATCAAACCAATAATGCTACCAACGATAATTGTACCTACGTTTATAAGTGTTCCAATCATATTTCTTTTCTTAAATTACCCTAATAATAATTTCAACATTTTCATCATCATTTTACGTTTGCCGAATTTTTCTTTGAGTATTTTCATATAAAGAGCTGCCATATTTTTAGGAGGAATAGTTTCTTTTTCTTTTTTGATCAGTTTCAATACTGTGGTTGGACAAGTAGTAACGCACAAGCCGCAGCCAATACAACGCTCCAGATCGATGATAGCCTTCTTTTCCTCAATAACTATTGCTTCCATCTGGCAGCGCTTTACACAGATTCCGCAACCAGTACAATTATCAATATCTACTTGAGCAAAATAATTCGTGGCAAATAATCGGGCAGGATTAGGGAATTGTTTAGCAGCATTTAATACTCCACAACAGCAACCACAGCAAATACAGATGCAGAAAGGTACCATTGTGTTTCCTGGTTGCAGTACCATTCCTTCTTTTTCGGCTCGATCCAAAATTGCCAAACACTCTTTTTTAGAAATCTCTCTAGCCTGGTCACGCTCAGCATAACTTTTGCTGCCAAACATTAAACATAATTCAATATCATCGGTTTGTTTACAGGGTTTTCCCAGTAATGCCTCTCCCTGCTTACAAATGCAGTTAGCCACTTGGATCGGTTTCTTCACGCTCTGCACATAAAGTCTCATATCATCGTAAGTGGCGATCTTGTGTTCAGGAATTAGAGCTTTAGCATGTGGACTTGTTCGCAATTGTGGTATTGCCGTTCTATGGAATTCTTCAGCAAATGCTTCATCAAAATATTTGTTCATATTTTCCACGAATTCTTTGGTGAGGTGATCTACATGATATTCGAACATTCCAATTGCTAGCATAGCATTTGAATATCTCCAGGATCCTTCTTTTCCTGAACGTTCAAAGCAACCATTCATGAACATCTGATGCAGATGATCAGCCACTTCCTGTTCGGACAGCTCAATGCTAAAGCGATTAGCTATTCTTTGGCGAATTTTAGTGGGTGTTTTGGGTGCCAGGTTAAGGCAGGAAGCGATCTTTGCCTGAAATGGTGTGAAAAGAAAATTGAGAATTTCGATTTCAACTCCGGATTTAGTGGCTGGAAAACCAATTGGAAAATTATCGAGATGCTGTTGCAATTTGCGATAGATATTTTCTTCAGTTGAATTATTCATTACGATTCCTCTATTTTTTAAACTTTAAATTCACGATAAGAATAAAAATACAAAGCGCAAGATCTAAGATGCCAATAACAAGAGGAATGATGATCGTGAGCAAGATAGCACCTAGTGAAGTAGCATCGGTATTAGCAGAAAATGCTATATAATATCCAATTGCCAAAACCAATAAACTTCCCAGGAAAAAGATTCCGAAGAAAATGAATAATGTGATAAGTGTTACAAGAAAATTGTATAGAAACAGATTTTTCTTTAATACATTCTTTAAAAGTTTTTCCAGAAAATTCATCTTCATTCCTTTACTTTATATTAATAACAAAAATGTTTGATTAAATTAATTATGCAAGTTGTTTTATTATTAAATACTTCTTAAATTCTTAGAATAGTAATTTAAATGGCTTTGATCAATTCGTGATAATTATTTCGAACAGAATTTACATCATATGAAACGGGATGAAAATGCATTTCTTCACTCGGATAGGATACGAGAAGTTTTTGCAAATTATTACCATTACTCTCTGTTAACCAGG
>DAOUVH010000002.1 GCA_030667725.1 Candidatus Cloacimonadota bacterium
AGCGCCCACAAGATCAGCGGTGAGAGCGGCTCGAGGGATCTCGATCATTGTTCCCACTAAATACTCAACTGTCTTTCCAGTTTCTTCAAATACTTTTTTTGCAGTTTCATTAATAATAGCAGCTTGCATTCTATACTCTTCTACTGTTCCGATAAGTGGAACCATAATTTCAGGTTTGGGGTCGAATCCAGCTTCTTTTACATTGATAGCTGCTTCGATGATCGCACGAGCTTGCATCTCAGTGATTTCCGGATATGTGTTTCCTAAACGACAGCCGCGGTGTCCCAGCATCGGGTTGAATTCATGAAGTGAATCAATTTTTGCTTTAACCTCTTCCACAGAGATGCCCATCTCGTCAGCCATTTCCTGCTGATTAGCAGTTTCGTGAGGAACGAACTCATGAAATGGAGGATCCAAAAGACGTACAGTTACACCAAACCCAGTCATTTCTTTAAAGATACCTTCAAAATCGGTTCTTTGGAACGGGAGTAATTTTGCCAAAGCTTCACGACGTCCGGTTTCATCATCAGCCAGGATCATTTCCCTCATAGCTTTAATTTTATCACCTTCAAAGAACATATGTTCTGTACGGCAAAGGCCAATACCTTGTGCACCAAATTCACGAGCTACTTTAGCATCATTTGGTGTATCTGCATTTGTACGAACATACATATGTGTGAATTTATCAGCAAGTTCCATCAGTTTGCCAAAATCTCCACTAAGTTCAGGATCAATCGTTGCGATCTTTCCTTCATAAACTTCACCGGTAGAACCGTTCAATGAAACCCAATCACCTTCTTGGAAAGTTCTTCCATCAATAACCATGATACGTTCTTTGTAATTTATTTTTACAGAACCAGCACCGGAAACACAGCATTTTCCCATACCACGTGCAACCACAGCAGCATGAGATGTCATTCCACCACGAGCAGTAAGAATTCCGTTTGCAACATTCATCCCTTCCAGATCTTCAGGAGAGGTTTCGATACGGGCAAGAATGGCATTTTCAAATTTGTTTGCTTCATCAGCAAAGAAAACAAGCTGTCCGGTAGCAGCACCTGGAGAAGCAGGAAGACCTTTTGCCAGAACAACAGCTTCCTTAATTGCATTACCGTCAAATACAGGATGAAGGAGCTCATCTAATTTGTTTGGTTCAACGTGCATCAAAGCTGTTTTGGCATCAATAAAATTCTCTTCGAGCATTTCCACTGCCATACGAACCATTGCGGCACCGGTTCTCTTGCCATTCCTAGTTTGAAGCAGCCACAGTTTACCATCCTGAACTGTGAATTCAATATCCTGCATGTCTTTATAATGATTTTCAAGTTTTGTTTCAATTTCAGATAGTTCTTTATAAAGTGAAGGCATTGCTTCTTCGAAGGAAGGATAATTTTTCGCTCGATCTTCTTCTGAAACTCCAGCAAGTTTTGCCCATCTTTTAGAACCTTCCAGAGTGATTTCCTGAGGTGTTCTTGTTCCTGCAACTACGTCTTCACCTTGAGCATTGATGAGGTATTCACCATTGAAAATATCTTCGCCTGAGCCAGCATCACGAGTGAAAGCAACACCGGTAGCAGAATTATTCCCCATATTTCCATAAACCATTGCCTGTACATTTACAGCAGTTCCCCAATCACTTGGTATTTTATTCATTGTACGATAGTAGTTTGCACGTGGATTGTTCCAACTTCCAAAAACTGCGCCAATTGAGCCCCAAAGTTGTTCCCAAGGATTATCTGGAAAATCGTGTCCGGTTACTTCTTTTACTGCTTTTTTAAATCTTGTAACAAGAATTTTCAAATCTTCGGCAGTAAGTTCTGTATCATTCTCTACACCCTTTTCTTCTTTCATCTCGTCAATGATCTCTTCAAAAGGATCAATATCCATTTTGGTTTTGGGTTTCAGATCCAGAACTACATCACCATACATTTGTACAAAACGACGATATGAATCCCAGGCAAAACGTGGATTATTAGATTTTTTTGCAAGTCCTTCCACGGCGGCATCATTCATGCCAAGGTTAAGAACTGTGTCCATCATTCCCGGCATAGAAACACGTGCTCCGGAACGTACAGAAAGTAGAAGTGGATTTGTATTATCACCAAATTTAGCACCCAAAATGTCTTCAGTATTTTTTACTCCAGCTTCAACTTCTGATTTCAAAAGTTCTATTGTCTTCTCTGCACCAATTTTATTCCATTCTGCACAGACTTCAGTAGTTATCGTAAATCCGGCAGGAACCGGAACACCGATCAAATTCATTTCAGCAAGATTTGCACCTTTACCGCCAAGAAGGTTCTTCATTTCAGTTTTACCTTCTGCTTTTCCATTTCCAAAAGTATAAACTCGTTTTATGCTCATTCTATATCTCCCTATGTTATTTTAACTATAAAATTTAAATATTATATTAATTATAAATTTCAATAATCACAATTCTTTTTTTGAAGTTTGTGTGTCAAATGAAATTCAGTTTTCTAAACTCAATTTAACGATTTGTAAATTATATTAGACAAAGAATATTGTAATTATTTTATGTATTTGTAAATTAATAAAATGGAGGAACTTGTGAAATCAAAAAAGATTGAAAATAGATACTTTATTCGAATTGACAGGGGAGAAGAAATTGTAAGTAATCTTACAGAATTCTGCAAAGAAAGATCAATTAAACTTGGTAGAATATCAGCTATTGGTGCTGTAAATGAAGCTACAATAGGTATATTTGATCCCTTGAAAAAAGAGTATCATTCAGTTGAGTTTAAAGGAACTTATGAGATTCTTTCAATAATGGGAAATATTACATCTAATAATGATCAACCCTATTTACATATGCACATTACGCTTTCCGATAGTGAATATAATGCTTTTGGGGGACATTTGAATAAAGCTATTGTAAGTGCAACTTGTGAAGTTATTATTGAAGAATTTGAAGGCAAACTTAATAGATTTTTTGATGAAAAAACAGGACTTAATTTAGTTGAATTATAATAGTTTATTTTAATCTTAATAAAATTACATAATATGCAAGTTGACAGAATTATGCTTTATCTTCTATCTGAATATTCGAAAAAGAGATAATTAGAATTCATGAGGTTAGATGATAGCAATATATGTAGATAGTAAACTGAAAAGATTTGAGAATAAGATCAAATATGCTTTTGATTTTATTTTCAATACGCTTGGTTATGAGTTCAAATACATTCATAAACTGGATCAGTTACAGAAAAATGATATATTATTCTACTATGGATTGATAGAGCCAACTATAAAAGAAGCTTATATTTTGGCGATGGATAAAACATTATTCTATATTCCTGTTTTATCCGACTTGCTGCAACCAAATAAACTAACTCCTGAAAAGATAAAAAAGAATACAGAAATAATTAAATTAAAGCATAAAGTACCGATAATCACAGATAAAGAAGTCAAAGTACCAATTCATTATTATCATAAAGATGATCTGTTCTACGGTATTTACAAATTTGATATCGTAGGGAATATCCTGTTCAATCTTGAATCTTCAATTGAGATCGAAGGTGTAAAAAGGAATGAACATGGTTGGCTTGCAGATGAGGATATTCCATTTTCCGATTTTCATCAAGAACCATTCGTGAACATATTACTCTGGTTAATTGAAAGGTGTGTGCAGGATTCTTTGAAGAGAAATGGTTCTACATTTCTAGTAAAGAAAGCATATTGGCCTTCTGGTGAAGTTTTTGCCGCTTCCTTTTCTTATAACATTGATAAATTACAGAAATGGTCTTTTAGAAGAATGATCAATAGTACATTAGAAGATATTCTGATTTTTTATAAAGTTAAACATGTTTTCAATAATTTTTTAAGTAAAATGAAATATCTTTTAACTAATATTGAAGAATATTGGAACTTCGATGTTATAGAACAAATCGAGAATATGCATCAAATAAATGGCACATTCTTTTTTGGTACCGAATCTAATAATAAAAAAGATGTTGATTATTCTATTCAGAGCAGTGACGTTCATAAAGAATTGATGAGCAATCATGCAAAAGGAAATGAAATTGCTTTATTAGCCTCGGTTAATTCAGGCAAACAAGATATTCTACATAAACAGAAGAACCGATTATCGAAAATAATCGGTGACGATTTGATGGGAGTACGGCACAATCATTTTAGTTATGACCCCAGAATAACACATGAGTTCCATAAGAAAAATGGATTATTATATAATTCTTCAACCGGATTCCATCATAAAAATGGCTTCATGAATGGGTTAGGATTTCCATTTTATCAATATGGTTCAAATGGTAAGAATTTGAGGAGTAGCTTTGGATGGCATTCTTTGGAATTGCCAATTATATTCTTTGATGAGCATTTAAAACTCTCCAGATCAAGCACTATCCCTTATGAAAATGCTCAGGAAATTGTGGATCATCTGATAGACTCAATTGAATCTGTTAATGGATTTATCTCTTTCAATTATTCCATTTCAAACTTTGATGAGATCACTTATAATAAGCAACTTTTTAATTATACTTTAGAAGAGATTAGGCAGAAGAATGTTTTTATTGCTACATTTATGCAGGTTGCACAATGGTGGAAGAAAAGAGAAAGTATCGAGATCTTTGAAAGCGAAGATCGATTTTATCTCTATTTCCCTTCCAAAACAGATAAGTTTACAATAAGTCTGTTTGGTAATTATGATATTATGCAGGTTAATCATGCAGAAGCCGAAATTCAAGGTAATAACATTCATTTCTCTAATATCAAATTGGATTCAAAAATAGAAGTCGTTCTTAGCAAGAAATCAGCACAAGAGGAAGAAATATGAGAAGATTATTATTGATTGCATATTTCTATCCACCACTGGGCGGACCCGGTGTACAGCGTCCAGCAAAATTAGTAAAATATCTCGAGCAATTTGATGTTTCTACAGATGTGATCACTGTAAAAGATATTGTCTTTCATTCTTCTGATATGAAGCTGTTAAAAGAAGATAAAGCTCACAACATCATCAGAACATCTTCTCTTGATCCGATGTCGATATTAAAGAAGATTTCTAAATCAAAAATTAACAAAGCTATTTATTTTAAAACACCTGAAATTTATAAAAAAATTATTAGAAATATTTTTCCGATTGATGATAAAATTGGCTGGTTACCTTTTGTAATGAGAGCAGGGAAGAGGTTGTTCAAAATAAATAAATATGATGCTGTCATGGCAACGATGGGTCCTTATACAAGCGGTATAGCAGCGTATAAATTAGCTAAAAAGAATAACTCAATATTGATAATAGATTACCGTGATCATTGGACGTTGAATCCATACATAACATTTTTTTCTAAAATTCATAAATTACATTCAAGAAAATGGGAAAATAAAATTCTGCATTTCGCTTCTGTGATAACAGTTGTGAGCAAAACCATGGGAGATGATCTGATTCGTGAATTTGGTGAAGAATTAAGAAACAAGATAAAAGTTATTTATAATGGATGGGATGCTGATGATTTTTCCAATTTTGTTATCTGGAAAAATGAAAAATTTGTTATTAAATATATTGGAAATTTTTATGGGCATCGTACTCTGAAGTATTTTATTGAAGCATTGGAATTATTATATTCACGTGGTCAACTATCTGATAATTGTTTTATTGAATTCACCGGTAATTACTATGCAGAAACGGTGGATCATATTGCAAATTCCAAAGTGGCACACCTTATAAGAGTAAACTTCCAAATAGAGCATAAGGAAGCAATAAAGTCTCTCATGAATTGTGATGCATTACTTTTGTTTATCGCATCTCATAAAGGGAAGGGTGTGCTTACAGGAAAATTATTTGAATATTTGCGAAGTGGAAAAGAGATTCTTGCCATGGTTCCTTCCGAAGGAGAAGCTGCAGAAATTCTAAGACAAAATAAACATAATTTGATCTGTAATATGGAAGATGTTGAAATGATAGCCAGAAATTTCTTGAAATTGATAAAAGTTCTTAACAAGAAAAGTAGTGAACGCAAGATCAATTATGAATACAGCAGAAAGAATCAAACAAAGGAGTTTCTTAATTTTGTGGAAGAAAGGTTAGCAGATTAATGAAAAAGATCAAGATAGCTCATATCCAATTATTACCACTTTTGTCAGGTGCACAAAATGTAATGTTAGCCATTTTGAATTCATTAGATAAGAATAAGTATGATATCTATGTAATTTCTAAACCTGGCGGACCATTGGTTGAGAGAGTATTGGATTTAGACTACAACTACATTTCACTTAAATCTTTCAGACGTAATATCTCGATTATGGATATTGTTGCTTTCATTAAATTATTTAGAATATTTAAGAAACACAAATTTGATATTGTTCATACTCATTCTTCGAAACCCGGATTTATTGGTAGAATTGCAGCGCGAATAGCAGGTGTTCCTCAAATTGTACATACTGTTCACGGATTTCCTTTTCATTATGCGCAACCATTCCCGATTCGTTTCTTTTATCAGGTTTTGGAAAAATTCGTTTCTCCATTCTGTAACAAGATCGTTTTTGTTAACAATTTTGAACGTGAATTTGCTATTAAATATAAAATCGTAAAAGGAAAAAAAGCCATAACAATTTATAACGGAATTGAATTGGATGAAGAAAAAACTAAAAAAACATATAGGAAGAGAGATGATGTTTTCATCATTGGTAGTGTTTTGCGATTTGAGAAAATTAAGAATATCGTTAATACGATCAAAGCAGCAATTGAAGTATGTAAGGTTAATAACAAGATAGTTTTCTATTTCATTGGTGATGGAAAGCTTTTTAACGAATGCAAGCAAATGGTTTTAACAGCTGATCTTAAAGAAAATATAATTTTCCCCGGTTGGCAAAATAACATTGCCGAATGGTTAGTTAAATTTGATATTTATTTGCTTTTTTCATTAGCTGAAGGATTATCAATTTCTATCATGGAAGCAATGTCCATAGGATTGCCAATAGTTGCATCCGATGTAAAAGGGAATAATGAGTTGGTATCTGATACTAATGGTATTCTTGTTCCAATTAATGACATTGACAGATTAACAGCTGTTTTATTATCTCTTTCCAATGAAAAGATAGGGCTTAGAAAATGGGGAGAAAATTCACGTAAATTGATAAAAGAGGAATTTAATCTTACGGATTTTGTAAGAAAATATAAAAAAATTTATAATCAATAAAAATAATGAGTTATATGAATAATAAATTTAGAAAAGTAATATTGTTGATTGTGGATATAGCTATTTTATACGGAGCATTATATCTAACACTGATAATAAGATCTTTTTCAATTCCTGAATATGATTATGTATCTATTCATTTAGAACCATTTAGTATACTCTTTATATTTTGGTTGTTCGTGTTTTATCTATCGGAGATGTATAATTTGAATTATGCTATAAATAACCGAAAATTTTACTATTTAACTTTACGTAGTTTTTTAATTTGTGGATTATTTTCGGCAATATTTTTCTATTTAACTCCAAATATTCTTATTGAGCCCAAAACTAATTTAGTTCTTTTTATCATAGTATATGGAATACTTTTTTTCTCATGGAGGAATGTTTTTAATTGGTTACTAAAAGATCATATCCCAAAAGAACAGATAGCCATAATCGGTTATAATAAACAAGTTGAACAAATGATCGTAGAATTTGAAAAAATTGCAAATCTGGATTTTGAAATCAAGTTTATTTATTTAGTGAATGAAGATATTGAAAAAATCAAAAAGCCAATTTCTGGAATAGATTTCTATAATATCAATTCAAATTTGGTGACTTTGGTAAAAAAATATCAAGTAACTAATATTATTTTAGCAGCAAATCCTTCTGCTTCGGAAAAACTTAGTTCTATTTTATTTAAATGCTTACCACTTAAGATGAACTTTCTTAGTTTGCAACACTTTTATGAAAATGTTACAGGAAAAGTTCCTGTAGATATTATTAATAAAACTTGGTTTTTAGAAAATCTTACTGAAGGGAATAAAAGAATTTATGACTCATTTAAACGCATTTTTGATATTATTATTTCCTCAATTATTTTAATTTTATCTATTCCATTTTGGATAATTATTGGAATTGTTATTAAATTGGAAAGCAAAGGTAAAATTCTTTTTACACAGATTCGAATTGGTAAGAATGAAGAACAATTTATTATCTACAAGTTTAGGACTATGCGCAGCGGAAGTGATTTCACCCCGACTGAAAAAGATGATATTAGAATTACACGTTTTGGATCCTTCTTACGTAAAACCAGATTTGATGAAACTCCTCAAGTAATAAACGTATTAAAAGGCGAAATGAGTTTTATCGGACCACGCCCGGAACGACCGGAATTAGTGAAAGTATTAGAAACTCAAATTCCTTATTATAACGAAAGAATGCTAATTAAACCAGGGATAACTGGATGGGATCAAACATCTAGTGAATACCATTCAGCATCTTGTGAAGATACTTTAGAAAAACTCCAATATGATCTCTATTACATCAAGCAAAGATCAATTTTTTTAGATTTAAATATAATTTTGAAAACTATTAGTACAATATTATATAGAAAAGGCAGGTAATCAAATGAAAAAACTATTCACATTCCTATTGATGATTTTTACAATTAACATATTTGCACTTAAGAATTGGAAGGTTTATACAAATACAACTCATATTTTTGATGTAATAGAATCTGAAAATGAATTGCAAATTGCTACTTGGGGGGGGCTTGTTAATTACGATCTTGATAACAATTCATTTGGAAAAACCCTAACAACTATTGATGGTTTGACTAATAATGATATTAGAACGCTTGATTATTTGGAAGGCTCAAATCAACTATTGGTTGGAACCGCAGGCAATGGTATTAATAGAATAGGTGAAAGTGGTTTCTTGACTCCGCTTACAGAGACATTAGGTTTGCAATCGAATATAATTAACAAGATAGCACACAATGATTCTCTCATTTTCGTTGCCACTAAATTTGGAGTAAGTTGCTTTAAAGATGATCCTGGTTTTCCGTTTCCACTTTTATTAAAGAATTATAATGTAGATAATGGTCTTTCTGCTAACGATATTACATCTATGCAGTTAACTCCGGAAGGAAATATCTTTTTTGGAAGTATTGCAGGATTGGATTATGTGTATATAGATTCTATGGAAGTTGTATCAACCTGGCATCATTTGAATATGGATAATTCCACATTACCAAGCAATAATGTGACTTCAATATCAATTACTGGTGGCAAAATTGCCATTGGAACAGATAATGGTATTTTGCTTTCCGAGAACTTGTTTGATCCTTCTCAAACAATTCTGATTGATGAAGGTCTTGCAATTTATCCGGTTTATGTTGATGATCAATTAAATTTATGGTATAGCTATGGTGTTTGGGATTTAGAAAGATTGGTTCTCACAGACACTATGGATATTGCTATCACAAGAATCTCAGATGATGGAAATTTGGCGACTTGGCAAAAAGATGAGAATGGACTAACAACATCTAAAATTAAAGGATTTAATAAAACTAACGGACAAATATCTATATTTACTTGGGGAGAAGGTTTGTTCTTATTATCCGAAGATGAATGGAACACAAATATTAAAGCAAATTGCATCTCCGCAAATTTGATCACTGATATAGAGATTGATCACAATGATCAATTATGGCTCGCATCAGGCTATTATGGCTTACACCAATTAGGCAGAGGAACCAAAGGTGCTTGTAGTTTTGATGGTAATCTTTGGAAGAGTTATACATCTGAAAAATATCCAGGTTTAAAGAACAATAATGTGTTTGATATTGCAATTGATGGCAATAATAGAAAATGGTTCTCCTGCTGGCAATTAATTACTCCTGGAAATGGCGGAATTAGTATTCTAGATGAGGAGCAGAATGAATTTTCGTCTTTATCTGGACTTCCTTCAACTTATACTACTAAATTGACATCTGATAATGATAGAATGTGGATTTCATATATGGGTGGTATTGTGATTGCTGAGATTAATCCTGATTCTATTTCACATTCCTTTCAAACCGAATTTGATGAGGATCAATACAACATGGTTTCATTAATTAGTGAAAATAGCAGGTTTTTCGGATCTCTTGATAAAGGGGTGCAGTATTGGGATGATGATTCTGATCCTGTTACAGATGGTCAATATTGGGTTTATCCACCTTCATCAGAATTGCGCAGTGGTATGATTTATGCACTAGAATCACGTAATATCAATGATAATGAGGATATATGGGTAGCATCAGGATCGGGACTTTTTATGTTCGATGGAATCGATTGGTTCTGGTTTGGTACTACTATAAAAAAGAAAGTTTGGTTCAATAATGAATGGTTTTGGAATGAAGATAATCCAGATCCGGAATATTGGTACTATGAAGGTCAAGAGAGGTTGTATGGCTCAATTTCAACTTATCCCACAGCACTGTTTGTTGATCCTTTTGGTATGGTTTGGATCGGAACTCAAGATGCCGGGATCACTATCTTTGACACGAGTAGAGACAAATTTATAAATCTTACAACTGAAAATACTCCGCTCATCTCAAATACAATTACAGATCTTGCTTACGAACCTAAAACCGGAACTCTTTTTATTGGAACAAATTCAGGAATGAATTCTGTTGAAATTGGTATTTCAGCCGAGATGAACGAAGAGAAAGAACTCTTTGAAACTATAGTATATCCTAACCCGTTTTATCCGGAAAATGGTGATATTCTAAGAATTGAGAATAAAGGTGCGATCACAATGCCGGAAGGGAACACATATTGTAGAATTTTTGACTTGAACGGTGATATTGTTATGGAAATTCAAAAGGATATTTACGAACAATTCAGTTGGGATGGTTTGAATAAAGCTGGTAAAAAATGTGGTTCGGGAATTTATCTCTATGTTGTTTCAGCACCTGATGGACAGACTTCAAAAGGAAAGATAGCTCTTGTTAGATAATTCAAGATGAAAAAAAAGATCTTATTTCTTTCAGCTTATAATTCATCTTTTGTGCGAAATGATAGGAATATTCTGGAAAAGTTTACTGATGTGAATGCAATTTCAATTCCCAAAAAAAGAAATATTTATAGGATATTACTACTGGCTTATAAAATTTTTGTTGGAATTTTCAGGAACGACATCATTTACTGTTGGTTTGCAGAACTTCCAGCATATATTGCCGTTTTCTTTTCTAAATTACTACACAGGAAGTGTATTGTTGTAGTTGGTGGATATGAGGTTGCAAACGTGCCTGATATAGAGTATGGTGGTATGCTGAATCCAAAGAATATGAAGAAAGTAAAGTACATACTTCGCAATGCTGATCTCACTTTGGCGGTTTCAGAATCAAATAAAAAAGAGATCGAAAATAGCTTTATAACTAAACAATTAAAACTAATTTATAATGGTGTACAAATCAAGAAATTCTATCCAAAAGGTAATAAGAAAAATATTGTGATCACGGTTGGAAACGTAACCAGAGAGAATTTGCAGAGAAAGGGTTTAGAGGCTTTTGTAAAAAGTGCAGCTTTTCTACCTGATACAAATTTCATTTTGATCGGGAAACACTTTGACGATTCAAGTGAATATCTTAGTTCAATTGCTTCTGATAACGTTACATTCACTGGGTTAGTTAATGATGATGAGTTGTTGAAATATTTACAGGAAGCAAAAGTATATGTTCAGATTTCGGCACATGAAGGTTTTGGGATCTCACTGGCAGAGGCTATGCTTTGTGAATGTATTCCAGTAGTAACAAGCTGTGGAGCTTTACCAGAAGTTGCTGGGAAATCAGCGTTCTATGTTCCTTTTGGTGATCCAGCAGAAACAGCTGAATCTATTCAGAATGCATTGAATGGGAAGACAGGAGAACAATTTAGAGAACATATTCTCAATAATTTCTCACTTAAAAGTAGGGAAGAGCAACTAAAGAAAATAATTGGAGCCCTAACGTGAACTTAAAGATAGGAATTGATAATTGCAAACCGGGTTGGGAGATAATCCTAAAACAGATCGGCGTAAGCTTTACTCAATTCTCACTACCAAATGAGATATCCCTAGATGAATTCTCTGTTATTATTATCACAGAGTTACACACATTAAAAGAAAATGAAACAATTAAAGAATTTTTGAATGCTGGCGGAGCAGTACTTTTTTCTGATAGTGCAATTGTGGATGGGATTTCATACAAAACAAGAAAAATTCGTTATTTAAGCTCAAAAGAAAGCACTCCCTACTCATTAGTTGGCCTAGTAGATATCCATTCGACTATCAAGATTCCAAATTCCAAAGATATGAAAATAGTCGATTCTGGTTTGAATATCTTTTCTTCAGATTTTGGGACAAATCTAATTTTACCCTTTAACATCAATGAGCTTATCTTGAATTGTAATTCGATAAGGAAAAAATTCAATGCAAATAGAAAGGAACTTCCCTCTGAGATCGTAGCAGAAGTTTCTAAAGGAAAATTAAGGAAGATTATTGAAATATCTCTAGAATATCTGCATCATAAAAGAGATTTGCCTTTTGTTCATTTGTGGCAGCAACCTTATATTGCTAAAAATTTGTTTATCTTTAGGCTTGATACAGATTTCTGTTCTAAGCAAGATGCGGATGAAATGTATGAAATTTGCAAAAAGAATAATATCTCCGCAACCTGGTTTCTGGATACAGATTCAGAAGAAAGAATGAATAATTATTCGTTAATGGATAATCAAGAAATGGCGATACATTGTGATAACCACTATGTTTATGATAACTTAGAAAAAAATTATAATAACATTTCTAAAGCTGATATAAAATTAAAAAACTGTGGAATTAAAGCTATCGGTTTTGCTGCTCCATTTGGTGATTGGAATTCTTTTCTGGATAAAGCTCTGCAGAAAAGGGAGCTAAAATATTCTTCTGAATTTGCACTTGATTATGATGATCTTCCATTTTTTCCATATTGTAATAACGAGCTCTCAAATGTTCTGCAAATTCCAATTCATCCTATAAGTTTAGGAAGATTACATCGTTCCCATTTCAGTGAAGATGAAATGCTGCAATATTATTTAGAATTAATAAAAAGGAAATCTGAAATTGGTGAGCCAATTATTATTTATCATCATCCACATCATAAGCATTTAACAGTTCTTGATAAAATTTTTCAATTTGTGAATTCTAATAATTTTGGAAATATGAGTATGAAGGAATTCTATAAATGGTGGGAGAAAAGATATAAACTTGAGCCTGAATTCCAATATGTTAATAATAAGATTTCAGTTAAGTATGAATCAGAAAAAATATTTATTAGAATTTCAACAGATAATGGATTTACTATCTCGCAGGAGAAAGATATTCAAGTTGACAAGATCTCTTTGAAACCACATTATAAACAAATTATGAAGCAAGATCTGAAAAGAGTTCGTGAGTTTCACTGGCGAGATCTTCTCTATGATCATGAATCGAGAAAGAGTAGAAAAGCCTTCAAATAATTAGGAAGAATTATGAGAATACATTTAGCTAGTTATCAGTCAATAATGTTAAATCGAGGTGGTCCGACTTACAAACTACTTCATACAAAGAAAGCGTTGAAAGAACTTGGGGTTGAAGTGAAATTATTTGATATGTGGGATTTCAATTTAAAACTTACTAAAGACGATCTTGTTCATATCTTCCTGGCAAATATCAGCACATATTCTCTTGCTGTAAATCTTAAACTTTATGGTGCTAAGTATGTTGTGAATCCAATAATTTTTAGTAATCACCCAGCTTGGAAAATTAAGCTGTATCAGAATCTAGAAAAACCTTTGAATAAATTATTTATACGTTCAATATCAGATTACAAAATCACAAATTTAATTTGCAATAATGCAGAGAAAATTCTTCCAAATACAATTGATGAAGGTAATTTACTTGTGACGGGAATGAATGTGAAGAGAGAGAAAATACAAGTGATTCATAATGGTGTAGAAGAACGTTTTGCAGAAGCTGATGCAAGTTTGTTCCAAAAGAAATATGGTCTAAAAGATTACATCCTTTACGTAGGGCACCTGGGGGCAGAAAGAAAGAATAGTAAGAATATGATAAAAGCATTACAGCAGATTGATCATCCAGCTGTAATAATTGCCGATATATTACATAATGAAGAAGGTGAATGGTGCAGGAAGGAAATTGAGAAAAGTAAGAATATCACACTTATAGAATGGTTGAATCATGATGATCCGCTTTTTGCTTCAGCTTATGCGGCTTGTCATACTTTTATTCTCCCAACTAAATATGAAACACCGGGAAGAGCAGCGTTGGAAGCTGGTTTAACAGGAGCAAACATTGTAATTACACCTCATGGTGGAACTAAGGAATATTTTGCTGATTATGCTGAATATCCCGATCCTAGTTCAGTGATATCAATTCAAAAAGCGATAGAGTTTGCTTTGAATAAAAAGAAAACTTCAAAATTAAGTGATCATATTATGAAGAATTTCATCTGGTCTGTTATTGCCAAAGAAACACTACAAATGTATCAGAATGTGTTTAGTACACCGTAATAATCATTTTTTTTGCAAAATTATGATATGTGATGCTCTGAAAGATGGCATTAAATTTGAAATAATTCTTATAAATTTTGTTTTAATATTTGTTACTTTAATTGGAAAATTTATAAATTCATGATTATAAATACTTAGCTCACTTTTTTTTGCAATTTCTATCAATTCTGCTTTTGTGTACTCACGAAAATGAGCTGGATTTTCTTTAAAAAAACGGATTTTAGAATTTGGATTATTACCTATTAAGCAACTTAATCGATTTCTTAAAAAGGAGAAATTTGGAGTAGTACAAATTATATAACCATTTTTATTAAGCATTGAACTTAATAATAGAAAAACAAATTCAGGAGCTTCATGAAGATGTTCTATTACTTCAGAGAAAATAATTAGATCAAACTTCTGTTCTGGCCATTTATTTACATCTCTACTTTCATTAAGGTCAAATACAATGTGTTTTATTTTAACCTTCTCTACTTCTCTGTGACCACCTTGATCATCTTGAATATCAAAACCCAGAGTAACTACATTATGATAATAAGTTGATAGTATTGTTGATAGATAACTTCTCCCAACATCTAAAATCCATGCTTCTTTTTGGGAAAGTAATTTAGTGCTAAGATTAAATATATATTCAAAACGCGTTAAATGATCTTTGATATACTTCTCTTGCGAATCCGATCCACATGTATGTTTCTTTTCAGTATTGATCCAAGAATCTATAATCTTTTTATATTTGCCTTTATTATCTTTATCAAAAGTTATCATAATATTTCCACACTTAGTATTTTTATTATTATTATACTTAATTCTATAAAATATATTGTCAATAATAATAAATTTTATTTATTAGACTCAAAAAAATGAATGGTATTTGAAATGAAGGTATCGGATTATGTAAGAAAAACGGTAGATTATGTAGCAGGGGGTCTTTTTAATAAAATTCTACTGATTATATTTCTACCGATATTTACTCGGTTTTTAGTTCCCGAAGAATTTGCAATTTATGCAAATTTAATGATTTTCTTTTCATTTGCAAGTATGATTTATCTACTGGGAATTCAGCAATCTATCTTTTCATATTTTTATAATAAAAAAACTGATCAATATCAATTCTCATTGATATCTTCAGTTTATATATTATTAACAGCAGTTGGACTGTTATTCTCAACTCTCATTATCATCTTTCGTAGTGAGTTAGCACATTTCAGCATTCGTTCCAATACACACCAGCATCTTTTTGTTTATATAGCTGTGATTTTGTTTTTCAATACAATCTATGGAATCACACTAAGTTTCTTACATATCATGGAAAGATCTAGAAATTATGCTATTATTAGTGCTCTTCAGAATATCATTGTTCTACTGCTTGTGATTACATATTCTTTTAATAGTAGATTTTCCATAGATCATTATTTTATTTTCCTGGCTATCGCTTCTATAGTTGCTTCTCTTGTCGGGATTTGTCAGATTTACAGGATTATGAAGAAAATGCAGATTTCCCCTGTTGAAAAAAAATATTTTTCTTTAGAGATTATTTCACCTATGCTTAAGTTTGGGATCGTGATGATTCCCGGTACGATATCAATGCTGATTTTGCAGGCTTCAGACCGTTATATGCTAACCTATCTTTCTGCTAACACAATGTATGATGTCGGAATTTATTCAGCAGGTTATAGAATTGGAATGATCATGCATTTCATTGTAATGATGGTCAGTCTGGTTTATTTGCCTTATGCCATGAAAATCGCAAAAGAACCTCATGCTCAGTCTATGAATAGAAACATGTTTAAATATTATATAGTATTCGGATCGTTATTTGGAACTTTCATCATTATGTATTCACAGGAAATTTTCCAATTTATTATTGATTCGAATTACCTGACATCCTACAAAATTGTTTTTGCTGGTGTGATCTCATCATTTTTGTATGGGATATTCAACATTGTAAATATCAATTATTATGCTAGGAAAAAGGCAGGAAATATAACTATAGCAGTTCTTCTGGGGTCTATCTTGAATATAACCTTGAATTTCATTTTAATCCCCAAATATGGGATTTTCGGAGCAGGTATTGCTTCAATCATTGCTTATTTCTTTATTGTGATATTTAACTATTCTGTTGCAGCTTATTTGTATAAGATCAGGTATCCAATATCACTTGTATTTATTGGATTACTCATACTTACAAGCGCAGCTTTGCTCAATAATTATTTTCTACTAAGTTTGAAACTGTTTATTATTAAGACCGTGATAATATCAGGAATTGCTGCCGTATTAATTGTAATTTCAAAAAGAGATAAACAAATCCAAAAACTGATCATGATATTAAAAAATGAAAGAAAAAATAAAAACAAAACTAAAGAGTAATAATGAAAATAGAATTTATAAAAGATTTATCGGGTATGATTGAATCAGGTGATAATCAAGTCTATATCATCGATTCCAACGTCTATAATCTTTATAAGAAACTATTTCATTCAATCAAAGATCATTCATTAATCTTTATTTACGAAGCTAACGAACAAACTAAGAATTTTGATTCACTTCAAAGAATATATAATTTCCTTTATGCAAATAACATTAATAGAAACAGTATAATTTATGGTATTGGAGGTGGAATTACAACCGATATAACTGCTTTTGCTGCTTCCACATATAAACGTGGTTGCCGTTTGATTCTAATTCCCTCAACTCTATTAGGAATGGTAGATGCATCTATTGGTGGTAAAACGGGAATCAATTATTACAATATTAAAAATGGAATTGGAAGTTTTTACACTGCCGAGAAGGTTATCATTAATACAAATTTCATCAAGACTCAACCGAAAGCTGATTACAGGGATGGTTTTGTAGAAATTGTGAAGATGTCATTCTTACAGCAATCAAATTTGCATAAAGTTCTTTCAGAACAGCAAAATATTGAGGATATCATCAAGGAAGCAATCAGCACAAAAATGGAAATGTGCCGTAATGATTTACACGACAAATCATCTAGAAGATTATTGAATTTAGGGCATACTTTCGGGCATATTTTAGAGTCAATTTCAAATTATGAAATCTCACACGGAACTGCAGTTGCAATCGGTATTCGTGCAGCAGCAAGATTCAGTTTGCAAAAAAGTTTTATCGATAATACTATCTACAGTCAGATTGAAAATACATTGAATAAATTTGAACTTCCTGCAACTTTCTTGGCTAAATATCTACCTCAACTTTTAGAAAATGGGATCTCCATTCTGAAGCAGGATAAAAAAGCAGATGATAAAATTAATCTCATTTTATTTAAGGGATTACAAAATCTAATTGTTTTTAGAACAGAAGATTGTATTGAAGTAATCAATATTCTTAGAGAGTTTGCTAATGCTTAAACACAAATATACAAAAGCACAAAATTTGCAATATGTCTTATCAATTCCAATTAGTCTATATCAAATATTCACCCCCCGTCTAAAACGTAAAAATGGTATCAGTGTGATGATACGCGTGCGTGATGAAGAGGAATGGATCGCGAAATCGTTGCTTTCTCTGAATGAATTTGCAGATGAAGTCGTGATTGTGAACAATAATTCATGTGATGATACTCTAAAAGAAATTAAAAGAGTAAAAAGCAAACTTAAATATAGATTAATAGTAGAAGATGAGCCTTCGGATGACATTTGTAAAGTTAGTAATCATGCGCTTAATCTAACATCATATAGATGGATTTTCAGGTGGGATTCAGATTTTATTGCTTATACTTCAGGTGAAAGGAATATCAAATTACTACGTGAATATCTTCTTAATTTGAATCCCAGAAAACATTACCTGATCTTTCCATTAACTTTCAGCTTTGCAGGAGATCTATTTCATGTAAAAATCGGCAGTGAAACGAATTCAGAAGGTTATATACATACTTGGCATTCCCAATTGAAATATGTAAAAAAGGGTAAATTTGAATCTTTACAAATTCCATTTTTCTTTAAAATCAAGAGATTAAAGGATATTTACTTTGTTCATATTGGAAGTGCAAAATCAATTAAAAAATTGTTGTATCGTTTTTTCTGGCTTTTTTGGCAAAAGGAATTGGATAAGTATGAAAGAATTGATGATTATATAGCCCAGGTGTCAAAGAAAAAATGGAATGGACTTTCACCAGAAAAAATTGCAATTGCTAAATTTCGAGAATTGATACTTCCTTTAAGAAAGTATAATGTTAACGAATTTGGAATATATCCGGAAATAATGAGTGATGATGTCTCTACTCCTAAATTTAGAATGATTTACAAAAATGGTGAACCCTTCAGTAGAACTGATTTTCTAGATTACAATTAATCAATAGTTTTGTATAGAGTTACATAGTGAAATAATATTATTTGTAGATCATTCTCCCGATCTTTTCCAGATATTTAGCATCAATTTCATCGAATGAATCTAACTCTTTGCTGTCCACATCCATCACAGCTACAATTTCATTATCCTTGTATATTGGAATTACAATCTCAGAAGTAGAGCGACTATCACAAGCGATATGTCCGGCAAATTTGTGAACATCAGGGATAATTTGCGTTTTCTTCTGATCTATAGCTGCCCAACACACTCCAGTGTGTTTAGGTAAAACCAGACACGCAACACTACCCTGATAACAGCATACGGTTAGTTCTCCATCCACCAAACGATAAAATCCCGTCCAAAAATAGTAGTTGAATTTGTGATGTAAAACAGCAGCAATTGTGCTCATGCAAGCCAAAGGATCGTTTGTCTTTTTGATTAATTCTTCAATCTGGATGATAACTCGCTTATATCTTTCTGCTTTTCTATTCTTATCCATTGTTACCTTCTCTTGTACACCATAATTTACAGGATCATATTCTTAGTATAAAGATTGTAATAATAATCTTTCTTTTCCATCAATTCATCATGAGTTCCCAGCTCCACAATCTTGCCCTCATTGATTACATAAAGCAGATCAGCCTTACGAACAGTGGACAGGCGATGAGCGATGATGATAGTCGTTCTATTCTGCGAAAGTTCTTCCATAGCTTTCTGGATAAAAGCTTCCGATTCGGTATCCAGAGATGACGTAGCTTCATCAAAAATAAGAATTGGTGGATTTTTGAGGAAAGCTCTAGCAATTGAAATCCTTTGTTTCTGACCACCAGAGAGTTTTACCCCGCGCTCACCAGTGAGAGTATCGAATCTTTCAGGAAGTGATTGGATAAAATCTAGTATATTGGCTTTACGAGCAGCTTCTATCACCTCTTCTTCGTTGGCTTTGGGATTTCCATAAATTATATTCTCACGGATCGTTGTATCGAATAAAAATACATTTTGCTGAACAATACCAATATTTTCTCGTAATGATTCTTGAGTGAGATCCATAATATTATTTCCATCAATAGAAATCGATCCAGC
>DAOUVH010000130.1 GCA_030667725.1 Candidatus Cloacimonadota bacterium
GCTTTAAAGATCGGATAAAAATCAGTAACATAATCTTTAACTATATTTTCCAGACCTTTATTTTTCTTAATCACTTCCTTATTGAATTTAACCGTAATTGTAATCTTATTGATAACTGTAACAATTGATACTATTGGAACTTCACCAATAATATTGCCCAGATACTGTGGAAGAGTTTTATCTAGTTCAATGAGACCTTTGAGTAATTGATAGATCTTAAGCCCTAAATATCCAATACCAGATATTATTAGGAGAGTAAAAAACTTTTTGAAAGTCTTAATCATTATCTTCTCCCCGATGAATATCTTATTTACGTAAAATTTATCCGCCTTTATTTAAGGAGGATCACCTTTTTGATGCTTGTATAATCACCGCCATTATTTTCAATACCAGACTCAAAGAAGTAGATTCCGCTGGAAACCTGGCTGTTATTATCATCAGTACCATTCCAAACAACATGATGTTCGCCAGCTGAAAGATTTTCATTAACTAAAGTTCTAATCTTTTCGCCTTTAATGTTATAAACATTTAATGTAACACGGCTATCACTTTTCAAATTAAGATATGCTGTTGTTTGCGGATTAAATGGGTTTGGATAACAACCAATGAATTCTGAATTGGCATTAACTGTATTTTCATTGAAAGAAACTTCATCAATTAGATCTTCCGGAGTTCTTGGATTGATCCCATATTCATCATAGCCGTAATCAAGGCACCCTCTGATTATTGCCCACTCCATTCCTAAAACAATTACAATTTCAGGTGTTACCGAATCCAAATAAAAAAAGCCGTCATCGATCTGACACGGAGTTGCAGAAATATCTGTAACATACCACTGTCCGAAATTAATCTGTTCTTCTGTAACTACAACATCGTTTACTTCAACTAGACAACTTTCATATTGTTCTGCAGTTGCAGCATCTACAAGATCTGCAGTTTGCGCAAGCAATGGTGTCGGAATAGTATTACCTGAGCTAAGTAAGGTTACGCTAATAAATGTGCTATTATAACCGGAAATTTCTGTAAAACCATAATATTCTTGGACTGTTCCTGTTATTTCCACTTCATCACCAACAACCATTGTGGTATCACCTGCCATATGAATATATATCCCACTCCAAGGACCACCTTCTGCCATTTCAATATAGAAGTTATCTTTATAACCTGAGAATTCAGCACCAGTTACAATCCCTATTACTGTTACTTCATCTCCATCTAAAAGTGAAGGATACGTTCCATCTGGACCAGCAACATCTGTATACTGAACATCGTAGATGGTTGTAGCAAACACAAAAGAAACAACCATTGTAAAAACTAAAATTCCATAAATCTTTTTCATAAGATTCCTCCAATTATTTTCTTTAATTCATAAACACTATGTATTTTTGTTAATATTATTATTATGTCAAGAATTTAATTATAATCGAAATAATTAACTTAAATTATTTATGACATTAAAATACTTGACACTTGTTATCAAACTCAAAATCTTGTTTTTGTAACTTATTAGGAATTAGAAGAAATTGATTTTAATAACAATTTTTTGAGGAGACATAAATGAATAATGAAACCAATCAACAAAACCTTTTCGAATTAAACATGACACAATTAAATAAAATTGCCAAAGAGCTAGAATTAGATGATATAAAGGGACTAAAGAAAAAAGAACTGATCCATCGAATATTTGAGATAGAAGCTACTCAGGAAGGATTAGCTTTTGTATCAGGATGTTTGCAAATTGTCGATGATGGATATGGCTTTTTGAGATTTAAAAAAAACAATTACACACATGGGAGAAATGATATCTATGTCTCAAGCTCACAGATCAAAAGATTTGGATTAAAGAAGGGACATGTTATTTCTGGTCCTGCACGAGCACCAAAAGATGAAGAAAAGTATTTTGCGCTGATCCGAGTTGACTCAGTTAATTATGAAGATCCCCTTATAGTACTTGAAGTAAAAAGATTTGAAAAGCTTACACCCTATTTTCCAGAAGAAAAATTAAATCTTGAGACTACTCAGAAAAATGTGTCTTCAAGAATAATAAATCTATTCACACCAATTGGAAAAGGACAAAGAGGCATGATCGTTGCTGCACCAAGAACTGGGAAAACCGTGTTAATGCAGAATATCGCAAATTCAATTCTAACAAATCATCCTGAAGTTTATCTTATTGTATTACTGGTAGATGAAAGACCAGAAGAAGTTACTGAGATGAGAAGAATATTAATTCCGCAAAATTCAGAAGTAGTGAGTTCTACATTTGATGAACAACCCCAAAATCATATCCAAGTAGCTGAAATGGTTATTGAAAAAGCAAAAAGAATGGTTGAATTAGGTCAGGATGTTGTTATCATGCTTGATAGTATTACACGTCTAGCACGTGCTTTCAATATGGCTCAACCTTCAAGCGGAAGAGTACTATCCGGTGGTCTTGATGCCGGCTCACTTCACAGACCAAAAAAATTCTTTGGTGCTGCCAGAAATGCATTGGAACAAGGCAGTCTTACAATAATTGCAACTGCATTGGTAGACACTGGAAGTAGAATGGATCAGGTTATCTTTGAAGAATTTAAAGGTACAGGTAACATGGAGCTTGTTCTTGATAGATCAATTAGTGACTATAGAATGTATCCGGCTGTTGACCTTGTTAAATCCGGTACAAGACGTGAAGATCTTCTATTATCTAAAGAAGAAGTACAGAGAATGTTCGTCCTTCGTCAGTTCCTTAAGGGAATGAGTCCATTGAAAGGCATTGAAATGCTTAAGAATAAAATGTTGGCTACTAAAAACAATGAAGAGTTATTACAAAAAATGAGCCGTTAAATGGAATTACTCGCACCTGCCGGTGATATAAACAAGTTAAGATATGCTGTTTATTATGGTGCTGATGCTGTTTATGCAGCTGGAAATAATTTTGGACTGAGAGCTAAAAGCACAAATTTTCCAAAAACTCACTTAAAAGACGCAGTTGATTTCTGTCATAAGTATGACTGTAAAATTTATATAACAGTAAACATTTTTGCCCACAACTCTGATATCGAGCAATTACCTGAATATTTAACTTTCCTACAAAAGATAGGTGTAGATGCACTTATAATCTCGGATCCGGGTGTATTTTCCTTAGCAAAAGAATTTGCACCAGATGTTAATATACATATCAGTACTCAAGCCAATGTTACTTCCTGGAAAACAGTTGACTTTTGGTATAAACTTGGAGCAAAGCGAATTATTCTTGCACGTGAATTGGGTATCAAAGAAATTACAGAGATCAAAAGGAGAGTGCCCGATATAGAGTTGGAGATGTTCGTTCATGGTGCAATGTGTATGTCATATTCCGGACGATGCTTGATCAGTGCGTTCCTAAATAATAGAAGTGCAAATCGTGGGCTGTGTACACAGCCTTGTAGATGGGAATACAACCTTATTGAAAAATCAAGACCCGGTGAATTCTTTAAGATCGAAGAAGATGAAAGAGGTTCTTACTTTTTCAATTCCAAAGACCTGAACTTGATTAAACGAATCCCGCAAATCATGGAAGCTGGCATTGATAGTATAAAAATAGAAGGACGCATGAAAAGTTTGTATTATGTTGCTGTTGTTACACGAGCATACAGAACAGCTATAGAAGCTGACAAGAATGAAATCTCTTCTCACATGCAAGAAGAATTAAATAAAGTTAGTCACAGATACTACAGTGAAGCATTTTTTGATAAATTTGATTCATCCGAAACTCAATATTACGGATCTTCTGCATATATTCGAGATTATCAATTTGTGGGTGAAGTTCAAAAGGTTGAAGGAACTTCTGCATTTATTTCGATAAAAGCAAAGTTCTGTATTGGGGACGAGATAGAATTTATTTTCCCTGATAGTAATGATGATTTTAAAATTACTGTTAAAGACATATTTAATGAGGAAAATGAACAGATACAATTAACAAGGCCAAATACAACAATTCGTCTAGACCTTGACAGAAAAATACCAGAATGGGGCATTGTAAGAAAAAAGAATAATAAAGAGTAGTATGAAAAAAAGAATATATATTTTCAGTCTAATAACAATTTTTATCTCATCAAGTTTTGGTATTTTAACTCAAGAAGATCAGTTTAAAAAAGCGAAGGCTGAAATTGATGTTAGCGAAATGAAGAATATTTATGAAAAAGCGTATGAAGAAGATAATGATTCACTCTTCGGTCAACGAGCTCTTCTTGAGTTAGCAAAATATAATTTCTTTAAACGCGAGTATGAAAATGCAATTTCACTTCTTAAAAAAATTCACCATAAAGAAATATTAGGCAAGCAATATTGGCTAGCAAAATCATACTTGAAGACAGAAAAATATCAACTTTCAATAGTTTCGAGTCAGATATTTGTGGCAGAATCAGTTGATAATGTAAAGATTGAAAATGCATACTTCCTTATAGCTGAGGCATATTTAGAACAACAAATGTATAAACGGGCATTTAATACTTTGGAAAGCCTTAGAACATCTAAATATATTAATAATAATATACCTTTACTTCACTATAAAATGGGGATTTGTAAAGAGAAACAGGGAAAATTTGAGCATGCACTAATGTTTTTTAAAAAATTAAAACAAGATTTTCCTTATCATCAATATTGTTATCTCGCAGAAGATAGAATTTACAATCTCCAGAAAAATGATAAACTTGATATAGATCTATCTGAAATCAACACATTCAGAAAAGAAGAACCTGTAGAAGAAACGAAAGCTGCAACTGGACA
>DAOUVH010000137.1 GCA_030667725.1 Candidatus Cloacimonadota bacterium
TAATGAAACACTTATCCCTCTTATAGAAGATAATAAAATTAATCAAAGTGATACTGCAATTTTGATGCGCAAGAATAAAGAACTTAAGATGATGGCTTCGGTTTTGGATGAAAAAGAAATCAATTACATATTGGAATCTTCCGGTTCTCTTTTTGAACACAAAGCTATTAAACCAATTCTAAACATATTGAAATTCATTGTTTATGAAGATCCCATTCAGTTAGTTAAGATACTACGCTCTGATCTGATTTTAATGCAACCCGAGAAGATGAAAGATATTTTACATCTCTACAAAACTGCCGAAGATATTGATACTTTCTTCCAGTTAACATCCAAAGAACATTCTCTGTCAGTTCTACATAATATCAGTAATAAGAAGAGATCGATATTGAATACAATTAAAATCATTTTAGAAGAATTCAATCTTACTAAATTGTTTTCTACAGAGATCGAATTAAAGAACCTTCATCGCTTTTTGGAAGTAGTAATTGAATTTGAAAACAACGACCAAAAACACAAAACTGATCTTGCAGGGTTCCTGTTATACTGCAGATCTTTAGAAGAGAAAGATGAATATTCCCAACTGGGACAAACAGTATCTAACTCTATTAAACTGCTTACGATCCACAAATCAAAAGGGTTACAATTTGAAACTGTTTTCTCATTCATGAATATCCCCAAAATTCCAGGACAACATAACCATGGATTGAAATTATATTACGATTTCGAAGATGATTTTCATTCATTACAGAATCATGCTATAACTTACAATTTTGATAAGATCATCAAGAAATCTGAGAAACAATTATTGATTGATGTAGTGAATAAGCGTAATATTGGTGAAGAGTTGAATAATATTTATGTAGCTCTCACCCGTGCAAAGAATAATTTGTTTTTCTATATTACTTATGATAAAAAAGGTGATCTTGAAAAATTCGTAAGCAGTATAAAAGAGGATAGTTCGGTTCCTAAAAATATTGCAAAAGTTGTATATAATGAATTTCAAAAAGATATTCAGCAAATATCAGATGTTCACCAAACTATTGAATACGGAACTCTGACAGTTGATGAACCGGAGACAGAGAAAGTATCTTCTGAAATTACAGCTTCATTTACTGAACACCTAAAATTCCTAAATTGGAATGATATTTCTGAACGAAAACCTGAGAATATTCATCAACTCAAAACTGAGATACTGGAAAATCAGAGTATTCAAATTGGAAACATCGTGCATGAATATCTATCTTACATTGAATATGATAATCCAAAGATCCGACAAATAGCTTTCGAGAAAACTCTTGCAAAATATGGAAATCTATTCCATAGAAATAAAGTTAATGAGATAATTGTAAAAATTAATCAATTCATTAATGATAATAGTGATTATTTTAATGAAGATAATTGGGACAAAGTATTTAATGAATTTACAATTTTCGATAAATACGGTAAAGAGTCTCGTATTGATAGATTATTGATAAACACAACAGAAAAGAAAATACTGCTCCTGGATTATAAGACCGGAAGTCATTTTGAACAGGAGCAACTTGACAAATACAAAGAGCTAATTGAGAAGTTGCCTGTAGTTAAAAAAGATAAATATAGTGTGGATGTAAAATTTGTTGAAGTGAGGATTTAACCTCACCCTGCTATCCCTCTCCTGCTCCTTTGTCATAGGCGAAGGAACATGAGAAGAGCAAGAAGAATAAACAGGAGAAAATAAATATGAGCGAATTAATGGTAAGCGTTTCTGGAATCCGGGGAATTTATGGTGAAAGCTTAACAGCTGAGATCGCAATGAGATATGCTGCACATTTTGGCATATTTTCGGGTCGAGGAAAAATAATTGTAGGAAGAGATTCACGTACAACCGGACCAGCCATGTTCAATGCTGTTACTGCAGGATTGATGTCAGTAGGTTGTGATGTTGTAGATTTGGGAGTAGTCTCCACGCCAACCGTATTACTGGCAGTGGAAGAGAGCGATGCAATGGGTGGAATTTCGATAACTGCATCACATAATTCAGCAGAATGGAATGCTATGAAATTCGTGGGTGAAAACGGTATGTTCCTCTTCCCTGAAAACGCTGATACGTTCATCAATTCTTTGGATAAACCGGTTGATTATGTTGGTTGGGATAAAATAGGTAAATTGACTAAAGACGATAATGCTACCGAGCGACATATTGATAAGATTCTGAATATCTCATACTTAAATATCAATGATATCAAAGCAAAGAAATTCAAGGTGGTTATTGATTCCGTGAATGGTGCCGGTGGTCTAATTTCACCTCAACTTCTTAAAAGTTTCGGATGTGATGTAATTGAACTAAATAGCGAGCCGACTGGAATCTTTGCACATACACCCGAACCACTAAATAAAAATCTTAAACAATTAGAAGAAGCAGTTAAGGAACATAAAGCTGATATTGGTTTTGCGACTGATCCCGATGTCGACCGTCTGGCAATTGTAGATGAAAATGGAAATTGTATTGGTGAAGAATTCTCACTTTTACTCTCTGAGAAATTCATCCTCTCTAAGATAAAAGGAGATATTGTAACTAATCTGTCATCTTCGATGGCTTCCGAGGATATTGCAAAAGAATTTGGCATAAGCGTGCATCGCACCAAAGTTGGAGAGATTAATGTTGGTAAGTTAATGATGGAAATTAATAGTCCTGTTGGTGGTGAAGGAAACGGAGGTATTATTTGCCCGGAAGTACATTATACAAGAGATGCTCCAGCCGGAATGGTTGTGATCCTGGGTTATTTAGCTGAAAGCGGAAAAACCGTTTCCGAGCTTGCTGGACAGATCCCAAAATACTATTTTGCTAAAAGTAAAATTAAAGTTGATTCCTCAAAACTTAATGCTATAATGCAAAAAGTTCCGAAGATATTCTCTGATCATAAGCTCGATACAACCGATGGCATTAAAATTCTGGGAGATAAATTCTGGATCCACATTCGCAAAAGTGGAACAGAACCGATCATCCGTGTTTATGTGGAAAGTGAAACTGCAGAAAAATCTGAGCAGATCTGTAATGATGTTATTGAGAAGTTGGTGAGGTAGGAATCCCTTGCAATTCCCTTTTATACGTAACTTCGTTCCTAAAAGGGAAACGTAGAAAAGCAAGAAGAAAAACTTCAGCTCCCTTTGTAAGGGGGAATTAATGGGGGTTTATAAAATCTGTCTTTCTGAATATTCCTTCACGTTGTTTTCAGGAAGAATCTCAGATTTTATTCTTATTACGAAGCTATACTTCATAATGTCTACATTCTGTTCCCAAGACAAACTTGGGAACAAGTACTATTAAACTAAGGAGTATAAATGAACGATAAAGAAATATCTAAGCATCAAACAAAAATCAAAATAAATATATTTAACAAATATCTATTTTTCTCTGTATTAATTTTATTAATAATTGCCTGTAGTATAAAAATTCATTCTATATTATCTTTTCCAAAAATTGATAAGTGGAATTATACTCAACTGCAAAAGATAGACAAAACAAAAAATGAATTTGAATTTATCGTATTTGGTGATAATAAAAATTCAGTAAAAACATTTGAAAATTTGATAAAAAAAGTTAATGAAGATGAAGCATTATTTGCTCTCGCTCTCGGTGATCTGGTTTTTGATGGAGAAAAAGAAAAATTCAGATTCTTTATAAATCAAATAAAAAACTTTAATAAGCCACTGTTAACTGCAATAGGCAATCATGAGATAACAGACCTGGGTAGAGCAAATTATTATGATCTATTTGGGAAATTTTACTACTCTTTTGTAATTGGTAACAGCTATTTTATCATTTTGGATAATGCTAACGAAACAAATCTTGATGCCTGGCAAATGAGCTGGCTGCAAGATGAGCTGCAAATTAGTCAAAATTATAAATATCGTTTTGTTTTTATGCATGTACCTTTATATGATCCACAGAAAAGTAAACATATCATTGATCATTGTTTAAAGGATCCAACATTTGCCAAGAAGTTAAATGATCTTTTTGATATTAATAATGTGACTATGCTTTTTTGCTCACATATTCATGGATATTACAACGGTATCTGGGGAACAACTCCCTTCACCGTCACTGGTGGAGCAGGTGCTGAATTACATGGATCTGACCCTCAACATCATTTTTACCATTATATTAAAACAAAAGTATCTGATAATGATGTTAAATATGAAGTTGTCAGAATAAAGAGTCCTAAATTTGAATTTATGGATAGATTAATTCATATTGCACGAATCTATATTTATGCTTTTTTTGCCATTAAGTTTTGGGATTCAATTATAATACTTACTTTAATTTATTTGGGATTTTACATTATTTTCATAAAAAAAGAATGGCTTATTTTGAACTTTAGAAAGAAAAAGAAATAATTAGCAACTAACAACATAAGAAAAGGAATTGGTGAGATGAATTCTTTGAATGAAGTTATAGTTAATCAATTATTTTCAGATAAAGAAAAAATAAACGTATGATTTATTCGTATATAATACCAGTATGGCATACTAAACGACATATGACGTTTAGCAAGTAGTTATATTACATTGGCGTTTACGTCTGAGAGCGCCATAACTAAAGGAGTACAACAAAATGAATAAGAACA
>DAOUVH010000068.1 GCA_030667725.1 Candidatus Cloacimonadota bacterium
TATCTGACGCAGCAGCCATGGGTTTTTTCCCCAGCGGTAATGTTAAAGTTATGAATAACGAGTTTGTAAAAATGAAAAATGAACAGATCCATATCACCCTCTATGAAGATAAATGTAAATATAGAGTAGCATATACATTTGTAAATACAGCCGATGAACAGACGGTGGTTATGGGCTTCCCAAATTATATGTTATCTTCTGACCATTCAGTAAGTTACGGAATTAATGATTTCTCGGCTTTTGATGAAAACTTGATATATGAAGTTTTCAGAAAATATGATGAAAGCCAGAGGGAACATGATGTTCAGCAATTATATGAGTGTTTTGAAGTATATTTTGATAAAGGTGAAACAAAATATATTACGAATACTTATTCCCAAGAGTACACTGACCAATATGGAATTGGTAATAAGGCTGTTTACATTTTGACTACAGGGGCTTCATGGAAAGGAACTATCGATATGATCTCTGTTTTCATTGATTCAGAAATACCACCCAATCAAATGGTAAAAATGACCGCATTTTTCCAATCAACAGAAAAAACCAAATTTTATCCTAATGGTTTTTCAGAGCTTCTTTTATCTGACCGTATAATAATAACGCCTTTAGATCATTTCCCCGAAAAATATTATCTGAATCAAGGTGTAATAAAAAAAGTTTTTAGTAATATTGAACCCGATTTTGATATTGAAATTCATAAACCTGATCTACTTGTAAGCAAGCTTTATGCCAGCTCGGAGCTAAGAAATAAAAACAATAAGTATGTGGTAAAAAATATTATTGATGAAAATACATCAACAGCCTGGGTTGAGGGTAAAGATGGTAGCGGGATAAACGAATATATTAACATACACTTTAACACGCGAGTTGAGGTTGAACCAGGTGATTATGAAGAGGGTTTACTTAAAATTCAAAAAATAGGCATCATAAATGGATATGCAAAAAATAATACTATTTTCAAACAAAATAATCGCGTAAAAAAGATCAGCTTAAAAGGTGGAAGTCATGATCAGATATATACTCTAAAAGATACAATGGATATGCAATATATAGAATTTGATGAACCAATTTTAACGAAATTTATCAAAATTACGATCTTTGAAGTGTATAAAGGATCTAAGTGGGATGATACTTGCATTTCCGAAGTTAAAATTTTCCCTGTAAGAGTGGGAGATTAACAAGACTTGAGTTAAAATCCGGCATTTGGATTAGACTTAAGGGTTGTTTTTTAAGTCTATGCTTCCTGTGGAGAGCAACGTAAAAGAGACGTCCAGTCTCCTCCGGCAGATGCTGGATACGATAGGGCAGGCAGGATGTACTGGAGATTGAAAAAATATTTTAATGATAATGCTTGCTAATTAAATTCTCCAGATAGCGTGATTTGATCTGCCGGCTTGCCATGATTTGTTTAATTGGCGGTAGTTTGAGTATTACACCCAGCACTCCAGCCAGCGCGCGGTGGCTCCATAAAACCTGATTATCAAAGATAAGGTTATGTAATTTCCCACGTTCAATTGCCATCACTACTGCTCTGTGTACTCCATTTAGCGGAGTAAGAACTCTTTTAGGACGGGATTTTAGAATAATACTTTTTTGGGAACATGCTCTCACGCAGACAGCACAGCCCAGACATAGATCTTCATCAACTTTTGCTACCTTTAAATTAGGATTGTCTGGGTCATCAGCAGAGACTAACGTCATTGCTTCAACCGGACATACGCTTATACACTTGCCGCAGCCGTTGCAACTTTCTGCGTTGATATGAGGGAGAAAGTTAGTTGTATGCACAGGATTCAAGATGGCAAACTTTCGGGCAGCGATCATAGCCTCACAGCAACATCCACAGCAATTGCAGATAAAGTTCACGCTGTTTCTAACATTTTCACCAAACTGCACCAGGTTATGTTCGTAGGCTAATTGCAGCAGGTCCATGCACTCTGCCACATCAACCTCACGCGCATGTCCATGTCTGGTTAACGAATCTGCCGTGGTGTTAAAGGTCATGCAAATATCCTGAGGAGCGTCACAGGCTTTTCCCAGATGTTCCATTTTATGACGGCAATAACAGATCCCAACTCCAATATGAGTGGCAGTTTTTATAACTTCGGTGGCTCGTTCATAATCCAGAACATAAAGAGCATTTTCATTTGAAAGTGCTGGTTCATGGATAAATGTTCGTCCCAGTTGAGTTTCACCGCGTGTAAATAATTCCCTAATGAAATCTTCTTCCACATTTATATATTGGTAAAATAACTCGCTTAATAACTTCTGATCAATATCATCCCTAATACGCATCATTGAGAACTCAAAGAAACCTGCCATAGGCGGCGGCAGCGTATAAACGGTTTCTCCATTTTGCTCTATATCAACCAGGATTGCACGACCTGCTAATTTATCCAGAGCTTTTCGAGTGTTTATCAGGTCCATTTTCCAAATACGGCTGGCTTTTTTTGCGGTGAAAGGTTTTATCGGTAAGGTCGAAACCAGTTCTGCCTCCTTCTCACTAAAAAGCATCTTTAAAATTTTGAATAATACTTTAGAAGGAGGTGCGCCCTGCGGAAAGCGGTTCAATCGTTCTGTCAATTTAGCATAACTTGATCTTATCGTATTATGAGCCATAATTTTTACCTACGTTATTCTAACATCATGAGATACAACTAAGTTTGCAGATTAATATCTTTATAAAGTTTATTTCTTTAATACCTTTAATAATTTAATAAGACTTGATCTTTGAATAACGTGTTCTTCGATTTCTCCAGTTACTCATCAAATTCATATATACGTTTTCGTGCTTAAGCTCATGTACTTTAATTTTAGGAATGAATTTATTCAATACTTCAATTTCATCTGCTTTTATGTTCAATCCTTCGTGTAGTCTTTCTTTAATGATATATTTCTTGGCACTGTCAGGCAATATCCTATAAAGAAGCGCAAAATCTTCAGTATCCAATTCGAATTTTTTAACCAGATGATCAATAAACTCTTTTTCTTTTGGATGGAACTCACCATCTGCTATTACCAGAAGAATAGAAGTTTCCAGGATAAGCATTTGTTCATCACGGGATGTAATGTCTTCTATGAGCTCACCGATTGGTGTAGGACTAATAAATTCTTTCTCAATTTCTGTCCATTGTTCATCGGTAAAAGCTACGTTTTTAAAGGCATTATTAAAAGCTTCCTTTTCTTCAGGAAGTATTTTCCCATCCTGCCAGGCTGCACTTATTACAACTTTTGCTACATTCAATAAGTTAGGAAGATTTTCGGGAATTACCTTTTGCATCAGGTTATCAGCCAAAACTTCATTTTTATTCAAGTCAACCAGCTTACCCGTTTTTCTTCCTGCTTCATCAACTGTTACCGAAAATGAGTAATTATCATTTAAGAAATATTCCCATACTTTATTTACCATTTATCCTCCCTAATTTTTCTTAATTTTTTATTATATCATATAAATTTCAATTATATATTTATTGTCAAAAGGTTTTATATATTTAGTAAATAAAATTGCAATCATATTGAAATCTCCTTCAGTTCTTTCTTCAGCATTCTTATCATTTCGTCTTTTTCTTTTACCATTGCTTCATGCTTTGCAATGGTACGATGATATTTTTTGTTCACGATCTCCTCGTAGGCCAAAATGAATTTAAGAGATAGTTTGATCCGGTCGGTAAGTTGAACCAATGCCTGTTCATCTTTTTTACTATAGAGTGATTTATCCGATTTTTTGCCAAGAGCTAAGAACCATTTATGATCGAGATCATGAATTATCGGAATTATCATTGGGAAACTTGATATTTCCTGAGGATCCTCGTTCAATGCGCCGTTGTTTTTTTGAATTTTATTTTCCAGAAGCAACAGATGAACGTCATCCACCTTGGAATTTTCGATCACATCACTCCCGCGGATCTCATTGAATTTATAAGCATTCATGTTTTTGTCATAAGAGATTAATGCTACTTTTATTAACTTCAAACGATGCATTAAATTCTCACAGATATATTCTTCAAAACCTTCCAGAACTCCTTCTTCGGAGATGTTGTGAGTAAATGTTTCGGTTTTCTCCAGAAAATCCAGTTCACTAGTATTCAGTTTGCCATCCACCAGCTTTTCTATTTTACCTCTCACCGGATTAAAAAGTGCTATCATCCCAATGGTTACTGGAATTCCTGCAATAAATTCCGAACCGACGAATTTTCCAAAAAGACTTTGTAATATCTCTCCTAGAGAATAATCCACCAAACCGAATACAATTACAAAAACCACGCCGGTTATTGTGTAGATAAGTGTGCTTCTGATTTTTACGCCCATTGCTGTTCCCGTAAGCAGACTCCAGGTAAATGAACCCAGGAACCAAAGGAAACCGACGAAGACACCAAGAATAGGGATCAACACGAGAATTGCTATTAAAATTCCTAAGAATTCGGAATAAGAATTTATCATCATTGAAAGTCCTGTAAGGCTTGAAATGCCGGCTAATAAAGTCACAATAAATGCAATGACGAATATCAATATGATCGAGATCATTGAAACACCGATTCCGCTGAAAGCTCCCCACAATCTTCTCAATTCAATCGAACGAGATTTTTTGTATTCTCTTCTTAACAGAAGGAATCCTTTGAACATCCAAAAGGCAGACCAAATATGAATAAAATCAAAGCTTACTTTTAATATTAAACTCAAAATATAACCGATCAGAAAAATTATTGTCGAAGTAATATACAACTTTTTGATTTTCTTTTCCGCTTCTGATTTAATCACCATGAAGTGGTAAAATAAGATTCCCCAAAAAGGTGATAACAATGTCGTCCAGATATACAAAAGAGATTTTCCTAAAATTAAATCGGGAGAAGGTGTAATTAGGAATAATACAAAAAAAACAATTAGGATGTTTTCTTTAGCAGAGCTGTATTTCAACAGCAAAAACGAATTGAAAAAAGCGAATATGATCAGGGCAACATTTCCCAATATACTGAGAAGTCCCCACTTGTTCAACTTAGAAACGGCTTTCACGAATCTTTGCTCTGAAATATCTGAGAGTGTATCCCTCAATACGATCTCTACCGAATCTTTATCAATCCTTTCGAAATCGGAATCAAAGTCAATATGAATTCCGCGATTTGATTCGGTTCTGAATAATACAAGATTACGTGTTTCAGATTTATCGTTTTCAGCATTTTTAGCTTCTATTACGTTTGGATGAATTATCACAGTATCTATTTTTGTTATTATTTTATTTTTGAAAATCTCATTCAAAGCATCATCTTTTGTTTCTGTTACAATTCCGTTTTCAAATGTAAATGGAAGTGTTTTTTCGATCAATTTTTCGGAAATAGCTAATGCTAGATTTGCCAAGCTTAATATTAATAAAACAAAAAAAAGAATCCAAGCACATTTCTTTAGAATTTTATAATTGTTTTCTAACAGCATTATCCTCCCCTAAGACAAGAAACAAATTAGTTTCAGCTATATTAATGTCAAATATTTAATAATTGGATGATATTGAAATAATATTAGATATGATGAAGTTGAAAAAAGTATTTGGAAATAAGTAATTTAAATGCATTGACTCTATAACCTTCAGATTTTTTAAGACATAAATAAGATGTTGATAAATATAAAAGTGTTTGTATTATTTAATTTCCTTATTTATCATTCTCGTGAAAACGGTAATCCGATCAAATAAAGGATTTAGATTCCGCATCCAGCTTACGCATAGCCACAGCTTGGCAGGCAAGTGGGGAATGACAGAAAGAAGTTTATAAAATCAATTTGTGATAAATTGAAAAATAGAGGAATAATGAAAAAAATTAAAAATATTGCCATCATCGCTCATGTTGATCACGGCAAGACCACTTTGGTTGATGGAGCTTTAAAGCATTCCGGGATCTTTAGAGAAAATGAGAATATAGCTGAGCGCGTGATGGATAGCAATGATCTGGAAAGGGAGCGGGGGATAACCATATTCTCCAAAAATGCCTCTCTTACCTATAAAGATTATAAAATAAATTTAGTTGATACACCAGGTCATGCCGATTTTGGCGGTGAAGTTCAACGCATTATGAAAATGGTGGATGCTGTTTTGTTATTGGTTGA
>DAOUVH010000050.1 GCA_030667725.1 Candidatus Cloacimonadota bacterium
CCTCTACAACCGTTATGGAATATTTTTTGGAATGGAAGATATTTTCCCCGGCAGTAGAAAACCAGCAACTATTGATAGATCAACTTATAATAAACTCGGTGTATTATGGGATATGACAGCTTTGGATAATATCCTCAATCCATCTTCGGGAACTGAAATTTATCTAAAATATTACTACATTTTCAATTCTGTGGATGAGAAAGATCTTCGTAAACAAGCGGTTGAAATCAAATGGGCAAAATATTTTGATCTTAGAAAGAATTTCGTAATTGGATTTGATGTCAATGCTAATGTGATTGAGAATAAGCAGCTCACGGAATTTGAGGTTTACGAATTGGGTGGTGCAAAAAGCCTACGTGGTTTTAATGAAAATGCTTTTTCTGGTTTCCGTGTTGGCTGGTCTGACATTGAATTGCGATATCTGTTTGGACAGAATTCAAGACTTTTTGCCTTTGGTGCTTACGGTTATGTAGAGAATCAGAATTACAAATACAGCGATCTTTATAGTTTTGGCTTTGGGCTTCGTACTCAAACAAAAATCGGTCTGCTTGGTATTGACTATGGTTTAGGAATTCAAAACGGAGAAATGAGAAATCCTCTTGACGGAATAATTCATATTGGAATAGAAACGGGATTGTAAATAAAATTAGGAAGTAGGAATGTGAAGTTCTTTATATTATTGTTATAAAATTTGTTATTATTATTAAGGAGATATTATGGAACGCAGTAGTCTTATTAAAGTTGGTGTATATGTTGATGTTTCCAACATTGCACAGAATGGCGGATACGGAATGCAGTATGATATATTAAGAACATTCGCCTGCAGGAATAATGGCGTAGCAATGCGCTTGAACGCTTATGTAGCCTTTGATGAAGAGATGGCAGAAAGAAATCCTGAGTATAAGAAAAAGTCAGAAAATTTTCATTCTATTTTACGTGATTTTGGTTATAAAGTTATAGTTAAAAAGGTTAAGTGGTATGTGGATGAACATGGTGTTCGTTATGGGAAATCAAATGCCGATCTGGATATGGCAGTAGATGCATTGAGCCAGTCAGAAAGATTAGATTATGTATTATTAGTTACAGGAGATGGAGATTTTGTTCAGGTTGTACGCGCTCTGCAGAGCAAGGGTTGCCGTGTGGAAGTGTTAGCCTTTAAGAACATTTCAAACGATCTCATTAATGAAGCAGATGTATTCACATCCGGCTATCTGATCCCTGAACTTTCTCCTATTGAAATGCATAAAACAAATAATGGAAAACTCACCGTCCGCGGAGTGTGTTATTCCTTCTTTCCGGAAAAAGGTTATGGTTTTATGAGGTATATGAAAGATCTTAGTGGTTCTCTCTGGATACGAGATACACGTAAAGAAGAATCTCCTTATGGAACAGCTTTTTTTCATAGCTCTCAATTAACTGAAGATATTGATGTTAAGAAGATTCCAAACAGAAATATGATCTTTGAATTTGAACTAAAAGAGATCAAAGAGAAAGGTCTACAGGCTGAAAATATTAAATTACTAGATAAATAGGATTTAGATAAAATATTATCCTAAGGTTAGAAAAAATGAAAGATATTAAAATGAAACACCAAAGTGGAAAACCTTTAGAAATATGTATTAAAGGTCAAAAGATCGGACGAGGTCATTGTACTATGATATCCGGTCCCTGCACAATTGAGAATTATGAAGATCTGTATGCTGTGGTTTTAGAATTAAAGAAAATGGGTATCCATTTTTTTCGTGGTGGTGCTTATAAAATGCGCACTTCCCCTTACAATTTTAAGGGACTCGGAAAGACAGGTTTAGAATATATAAAAAAAGTAGCTGACGAAACCGGAATGATCTCCGTTTCGGAAGTTGTATCTTCCGAAGATGTAGCAATGATAAAAGAGTATGTAGACATTTTACAGGTCGGAACTCGCAATATGTCAAATTATCGGTTACTCTTTAATTTGGGAAAAGTAAAGAATCCCATAATTTTAAAACGTGGTTTCAGCAGTACAATAGAAGAATGGCTGCTGGCAGCTGAACATATAATTGAAGCTGGAAATCCAAATGTGATCCTCTGTGAGCGCGGGATAAGAACCTTTGAAAATTACACAAGGTATACTCTCGATATCTCTGCTATACCAGCTATAAAAGAGTTGAGCAATCTACCGATAATCGTTGATCCTTCGCATAGCTCTGGAAGACGTGAAATGATAAAATCATTAAGCTGGGCTGCTATTGCTGCCGGTGCAGACGGGCTGCTGATCGAAACACATTTCTCACCCGATGAAACGGTTTGTGATAGTAAGCAGACAATCGATCTGGAAATCTTAAAAGATATCATAAAAGGAAATGAGAAATTACTGAATTTATGGAATAGAAAATAAAGTTACTTAAAATTAATGACAAAAAAGAACCTTGAAAATTGATTTCAAGGTTCTTTTTTTGTGCTTTTGTCGCTTGTTTATTTGAATTTTATTACAACTTCCTCGTTCATATCTGCTTTGAATCCCTTAAAATTCTGCATAGATCTTTTCATCTCTTCATCAGAAGCATCTTTGCTGCCTGCCAATGCCTGGAAAGATTTCTCATTTTCCATGATAACATCAAAATCCATCTCTGTAAGGGTTACAACATTCCCATTTTTAAAAGTTGCATTTGTATCTACAATTTTGCCATCAACGATAACTTTTACAGATATCTTCATACCTGCATACATAGCCTTCATCATCTGCAAATCCTGATCACCAACTGCTGCATTATCATCCGGTTCATCTTCATACTCTATCTCTTCGTTCTCTTCTTCATCATCTTCTTGAGAGAAGATAATTGTTAGTTCGGCTGTTTTTCCTTTTTTAAATTTGAAATACATATCTTCTTTATCTTCACCCATTCCTGGAGAACTCATCATATTATCTGCCGGATTTTCATCGATCTTAATTTTTGTAATGTCTTGAAAACTGTAGATCACATGGTAGCCAAGTTTGCCATCCTTTTCCATAGGCTTACTGGAAACATACTTTACACCCTCACCCATCTTCGAAGCTTCCTTTTGTAAGGATTCAACATCATGGTAAGCGGATTCATCTTTACTCTCTTCCACTTTCCCACCACCAAAACCTGAAGCCATTTGCTTCATTTGAGTGATAAATTCCTGTGACATTAACACAGTTTCTTCAATAGTCCCGCTACCTTCTTTATTCACATTGATTACACGTTCAATCTGAAAGCAACCGGATAAAAATAATAAAATAAACATGCCGATCGTAATTAATTTGATTTTTTTCATATCCCCTCTCCTAAATTTGATAACTTAAATCTCTGATTTATATAATTTGTGTCAATTTAATTAATATTTACATTTTTACTTTCCGGTTGACATTAGATTAGATTTATAATTTTTAGATTAATATTAATATTATTTGATATTGTATTATCTGGGATTTGAGAAGATTCATTAAGAGAGGTTAACATGAGCAATGAGATAAGAGTTCGTTTTGCACCAAGCCCAACTGGATACTTGCATGTAGGAAGCTTAAGAACTGCACTATATAACTATCTTTACGCAAAAAAAGTAGGTGGAAAGTTCATACTTAGAATTGAAGATACAGATCAAACACGTTATGTGGATGGCGCAGTGGAAAACCTGTTTGTTACTCTTAACGCAATGGGTTTAGATTATGACGAAGGACCTGAAAAAGGTGGAGAATGTGGACCATATTATCAATCCAAAAGAACTGAGATATACAATAAATATGTTAAGGAATTGTTAGATCATGGAAAAGCTTATAGATGTTTCTGCACTCCCGAAGAATTAGATAAAATGCGAGAAGAACGCAAAATAAAAGGACTTGATACAAGATATGACGGTCGCTGCCGGAATTTGAATGAGAGTGAGATAAATGAGCATCTGGGAAATGGTAATAAATATGTCATCCGTTTGAAAGTTCCCATAGAAGGCGAGGTCACTTTTTATGATGTAGTAAGAGAAAAGGTTACATTCCAGTGGAATATGGTTGATGATCAGGTTCTGGTCAAATCGGATGGATTTCCAACCTATCATCTGGCAAATGTTATAGATGATCACCTGATGGAAATATCACATGTGATACGTGGTGAAGAATGGCTTTCCAGTGTTCCTAAACACCTCTTTCTTTATGAAGCATTGGGTTGGAAACCTCCTAAGATGTGTCATTTACCACTGCTACTTAATTCCGATAAAAGCAAACTGAGTAAAAGACAGGGTGATGTTGCAGTAGAAGACTTCCTGAACAAAGGCTATCTGCCCGAAACATTATTGAACTTTGTGGCATTATTGGGCTGGCATACTCCTGGCGATCAGGAATTTTATACACTAGCTGAACTGGAAAAAGCATTTTCTCTTAAACGTATAAATAAATCAGGGTCTGTTTTTGATTTAGAAAAACTCAACTGGATGAACGGTCAGTACCTCCGAAACACGGACCTAAAGATAATTGGTGAATATGCCAGAAAATATTTTATTGATGCTGGATACCACATCCCAAATGAGAAGCATTATCTGGAACTTGTTGATATTGCCAGAAACAGAATTCATAAATTGGATGAAGTAACGGAATTTGCCAAGCCCTTCTTCAGTGAACTTGAATTTGCAGAAGAAGATAGAGCTATTTTAAGATCTGAAAGCTCACAAATACTTTTCAAATTCTGGGTAGATAACATCATAGACTCTCCGGGGCTAAATGAAGATCTAATAAATAAGCTATTGAAACGTTCTGCACAAGAGTTGGGAATAAAAGGTAAAAATCTTTATCCACCGTTGCGACTTGCGTTATACGGAAGTGAACACGGTCCGGAACTTCCCACAATTATGGACATCCTTGAAAAAGAGAAGGTTCTTTTAAGATTTAAGAATGCCCTCAAATGAGGAATTATGAAATACTATAAAAAACTCGTTGGAAAAAAATGCTATCTTTCACCTATAAACGTTGAAGATGCAGATCAATATTGCGTTTGGCTAAACGACATTGAAGTATCATCCAATTTATTAACTTTTGGGCAACAATTGAGCCTGGAAAGAGAGAAGGTGATCCTGCAGGATATGATAAAAAATAACGCACAGATCTTTGCAATCATTGATGCAGACAGTGACAAACTAATTGGGAATTGCAGTATATTCAGCATCAGTGAACGAAACCTTAAAGCCGAAGTAGGCATTTTCATTGGAGATAAAGAATACTGGGACAAAGGATATGGCACAGAAGCTCTCTCTCTACTCATCGATTACGGATTCAATGTTTTAAATTTGAACAATATCATGCTGGAGGTATTCAGCTACAACAAGCGTGCAATACATTCCTATAAAAAAGTAGGTTTCAAAGAGATTGGACGAAGAAGAGAAGCTATCATTTTTGCCGGTGAGAAGCATGATGAGATATACATGGACATCCTGGCATCTGAATTTGAGAGCATTTATATTAAGAAATTCATGAAATAAAAGGATTTTATGTTTTATAAAATTAAAGGGCAAGATAGAGCAATTGACATTTTGCAAAGAGCTTTAAAACAAAGCAAAGTAGCAAACAGCTATTTATTTTACGGACCAGAGGGCGTTGGCAAATTCACTACTGCCTTGTATCTGGGAATGGCTATGAATTGTCATTCAACTTTGGATAAACGTCCGTGTGGTGTATGCCCGTCATGTAAGAAGTTTCTTTCATTCACACATCCCGATTTTCTTTATATATTTCCATTTCCAAAGGAGGCGGGAAAATCTGATGTAACCGTAGATGGAGAGATCCGCTCCGATAAAACACTTCAGGAATATGAAGAGTACGTCCAAAATAAAATTAATACTCCATGGAAAGAATATTTCTTTTCTAAAAACATTGGAATCCGCATAGCCAGTATTCGTATGCTGGAACACAGGATCCAGCTTTCTCCAAATGAAGGAAATTACAAGGTTTGCATAATAGAACATGCCGATACAATGACTGTCCAAGCTGCTAATGCGTTCCTGAAAACACTAGAAGAACCCCCAGAAGATACGATAATAATTCTTACAACATCAAAACCAAACTCATTGCTGCCAACCATACTTTCGCGTTGTCAACAGCTTACATTCCATCCTGTTCCCAGAAATAAGATCGAAGAAAAATTATTAAGTTATGAAACTCTAGAGATATTCGAAGCGAAAATGTTAGCACGAATTTCCAATGGGAATATGGAAAAAGCTCTCAGATTAATGGAAGGCGGCAAAATAGAAGTTAGAGAGCAAACTTTACAATTCATAAACTATGTTATAAATAAAAAGGATCTAAAATTCATAGAATTATCAAATCAATTTAGAACTTCTAAAAATCTTACAAAATTGCAGGAGATGATCTCGCAGCTAATTATTTGGCTTAGTGATCTTGCCTATTTTAAGCATCAACAGTCTGAGATCACAAATCTTGATAAAACCGAGATCCTGGAAGTTCTCTATGAAAGGAATCCCGACGTTGAGGATTATGCTCCGGAATTAATAAATTTTATGGAAGAAATGCTACAAAGACTTGATGGTCATGTGAATTCGCAATTGGTAATTATAGAGATATATAATAGATTTACTAATATTTTTTGCAGGTAAAAGAATTTGGACAGGATTGACAGGATAAACTGGATAAAAACGTGTTTAGTCTGTGTAAGTCAGTGGTGAAGATTTATATTAATCCCGTCAAAAAAATTGAACAGGATGAATCCGCCTTCGCCATATTGGCTACGGC
>DAOUVH010000311.1 GCA_030667725.1 Candidatus Cloacimonadota bacterium
CATCAGATAATATTTTTTATCATTCCATTGTTGAAGAAAATCGATACCACCGGAATATGCCGATTTATTCAGATGATTCAAATGATCATCATTTATATTCCTGTTCACAGAAGTAAACATTCCTCCCAAATAAGAATTTCCTTTGTTAAAATCCTTAATAATCCGACCGACAAAATAGTTGGTTAACGGTTCAACAGTAACTTTCTCTTTTTGCCCATCAAATTCATATTCAGCAATTTCCTTTTCTGTTATGGATTCCATAATACCGATCGACCAACCTTTATTAGTTTTACCCGAGAGTTTGAAAGCCCCCAAAATAGTTGAATTTTCTGGCATATCGATATAATCATAATCATCGGGATAATATCGCGGTTTCCTGCCGATCCTTCTCGAGTAAAAAAGATTATCTCTAACAAAACTTCCACCGGTTATGGCGGATGTTAAGCAATAATTGAGAATATTATTCCCCTCGATAAAGAATGGTCTTTTTTCAGAAAAATATGTTTCAAATTCGGTAAGATTTATTACTGAAGGATCAGCTTCAACCTGACCGAAGTCGGGATTAATCGTCATATCAAGCGTTAAATCAGTGGTTACTCCAATCTTTCCATCAAGACCAATAATGAAGTTTTCAGATGAACCATCATTAAATGGATCTTCCTTTTCAGCTTCAAATCGCTCTAATTTCCCGACTATGTAAGGTGACAACTCAATATGCCGTTGAGGTTTAATACCTTTTATTCCTCTTAATTCTCCAAAATTACTTACCCAACCCGGTTCATCCTGTGTAATAAGCTGCCAAACTGATCTTTCTTCCTCTCTATGAATTCTACGAGTTACTTCTATTCCCCAAACCTGCTCTTCTTTATCACTATAACGCAATTGGTTTAAAGGAATCTTTATCTCTGCAGTCCAACCCTGTTCATCGATGTTTGTTTTTCCATACCAGATTGGATTCCAACTAGTATCCCAATTATCACCATCATCAGAAATAAATTCATCCCCCCTGACTCCGGAAACGCTTAAAGTAAAAGAAAAAGCGGTTCGTTTATCAAAATAACTATCGATATTTACTTCTACCCAATCTCCCGGGAACCAATCTCTTGGTGCTGTGATGGAAGTGATTTTATCTGGATCACTATCATATGCTCGAAATCCAAAATAGATGTTTCTGTCATCATATAGAATTTTAAATTTCGTTTCCTGTGATGGAGCTTCATTTTCATAAGGTGTTCTTTGAATGAAATCTCCTGCCCATTTAACTCTGTTCCAGGGTTCATCTTCAATTTTACCATCAATGATTAATTCATCAGAACTAACTCTGTCTGTAATATAGACTCTTTTTTCAGTACAAAAAAGAAATCCATTCAAAAAAATTAAAAATAACAATAAAACAAATATGTAAACTTTATTCATAATTTCTCCATAAATTAAATTTAATTTAGCAAATTATATGCCAATAACTTATCTTCTTATATCCTAGATAATTAAAATATCTGAGATAATACTTATCATGTCCGTTAATGAAACACTTGATGTCCGATAGTGAACGCCTTTTTATGATATTTTACAGTTCCTTAACCATAAACAAACACGGATTTTCTTTTCCCCAAAGTGTCTTAAATTCTTCCAATGGAACAAAACCTACAGCTTCATAGAACTTTCTGGTTTTAGTATAACCTTTATCAGGATGGGATGCGCTTAAAGTTTTCACTGTCAGGAACCTTATTCCTTTCTTTCTTAAATCTTTCTCAATAACTTTCAGCAGTTTTTTGCCAATTCCCAGCCGATGATATTCTGATAGAATACCACAAACATATATTTCACTTGTTTGAGGAAAATGTGATATGATCGAGAAGAATCCCACTTCTTTACCAAACAAATATGCAGCATAAAAGGTGGTATCTGCCACTTTCTCAATATATTCCTTATTTGCAGATTCCAAACCAAACCAATTGGGAAGTGAAAGAATTACTTCCTCACATATCCGACTGCGTTCTTTGCCGTTATTTATCTTCTCTATCTGTAGATTCATTTGCAGCAATTTCTTCTTATGAATGTGATAAATAACACAATGTACCTTCTCCGTGTTATCCTGCATCGATTCAGGAAAAAGATAAACACTTTCGCGAATCTTTACACCGCCACAAGCTTCCTGCATTCTTATTGAAGCAAGATTATTCATATTTGGAGAAGCTTCAACTAACTTGCAGTTAGTTTTGCTAAAAAGAAAAAGGCAGAGTGCATTCTTGATCTCCTTTCCGTAACCATTTCCCCAGAATTCTGGAAGAAGTTTAATGTCCGTGATGGAAATTCCTTCTTCGTTCGGAAAGCCGAGTTTGCATTCTCCAATTGCTTCTTCATTGGATTTTTCCACCACAACCAGAGTTTTATCATATTCGGTTTCATCTTGCTTTCTGATTTGCTCGGAAATCTTTTCTTTTGAAATTTTCAAACCCTGCGGGAAACCTACATTTCGCATCAATTCCGGTGAATTCCAGAG
>DAOUVH010000124.1 GCA_030667725.1 Candidatus Cloacimonadota bacterium
GATTCCCTGCTAATAGATGGATCAATTAAAAACAATTTAGTGAAGCTGTTAAAAGTTAAGTCAAAAAAAAAGAAATGAGGTCAGAATGAAAATACAACCAGATGAAATAATTTCGATCCTTAGAGATAAGATCAAAGGATTAAAATTTGATATTGATATTTCCGAAACCGGAAAAGTTGTTCAGGTAGGAGACGGTATTGCCCGTATTTATGGAATGGATAACGTTATGGCTGGCGAGATGATCGAATTTCCGGGTGATGTTATGGGAATGGCATTAAACCTGGAAGAGGATAATGTTGGATGTATTATCTTTGGTGAAACTCGAAAGATCAAAGAAGGTGATATTGCAAAAAGAACAAAGAAAATTCTTCAGGTTCCAGTAGGCGAAGCTCTGCTGGGTCGTGTTGTGAATGCGCTTGGAGATCCTTTGGATGGAAAAGGTGAGATAAAAACTGATACATATATGCCGGTTGAGAGAAAAGCTCTGGGTGTTGTACAAAGACAACCCGTGAAAGAACCACTTCAAACAGGGATTAAAGCAATTGACTCAATGATACCGATCGGTAGAGGTCAGCGTGAATTGATCATTGGTGATCGCCAGACAGGTAAAACAGCTATTGCTATTGATACAATTTTAAATCAGAAAGATACTGACGTAATATGCATTTATGTTGCTATTGGACAAAAAAAATCATCTGTTGCCAAGATTGTGAATACACTTACAACAAGCGGAGCAATGAAGTACACGATCGTTGTTGTAGCTTCTGCAGCTGAATCTGCTTCTTTGCAATATCTATCACCATATTCAGGATGTACTATGGGAGAATTTTTTCGCGATAATGGGAAACATGCTCTTATGATCTATGATGATCTTTCTAAACACGCCGTATCTTACAGAGAACTTTCATTACTTCTGAGAAGACCTCCCGGACGTGAAGCGTATCCCGGTGATGTTTTCTATCTTCATTCACGTTTATTGGAAAGAGCTTCAAAACTTAATGACGAACTTGGCGGTGGTTCACTTACCGCTCTTCCTATTATTGAAACACAAGCAGATGACCTGACAGCATATATCCCAACCAACGTTATCTCAATTACCGATGGTCAGATTTTTCTGAATAGCCGTTTGTTCTACTCAGGTATTCGTCCTGCTATTAATGCCGGACTTTCTGTATCGCGAGTGGGTGGAAATGCGCAACTCAAATCTATGAAGAGCGTGACGGGGCAGCTTCGTGTTGCCTTGGCTCAATACGCAGAACTTGAAGCTTTTTCAAAATTTGGCTCTGACCTTGATAAAGCAACTCTAGCACAACTAACAAGAGGTAAACGCTTGGTTGAAATACTAAAACAAGCACAGTATTCACCACTCTCTATAGCTAAACAGACATTTATTATTTTTATGGCAAATGAAGGATTCCTTGATGAAATTGAAGTAGAAGATGTAAGGAAAGTGGAAGAAGAGCTTTATTCAACGCTTGACTCCGAATATAAAGAATTTATGGAGAGCATGATCAAAGATAAACTGAGCGACGAAACTAAAGAAACAATGCGCAAAATATGTAAAAAAGTATTATCAAAATTTTAGGAAATTATGGCTAATTTAAGAGAAATCAAAACACGGATCGAAAGCGTTAAGAGCACAAAGCAGATTACAAATGCTATGAAAATGGTAGCTGCATCCAAGTTGCGAAAAGCCCAGGATAATATTATTAATGCAAGACCTTATGCAGATCACATAAACGAAATGCTTAGAACATTGAAAAATAAAAATATTTCTTCTGATCATCCATTATTGGCTGATGTAATAGAAAAAGGCAAAACAGCTTATGTTGTTGTGACATCTGATAGAGGTCTTTGCGGTTCTTTTAATACACATATAATAAAAAAGGCCGTTGCACATCTAGAGAAAGACCCAGATGCCGATATAATCTGCATTGGTAAAAAAGGATATGATTATTTCAGAAAGCACTCTACAAATGTCACTGCAAGGTATATAAATCTTTTCAATGAAATGGATTTCAGCGTTTCCACAGAAGTAGCTGAAAAGATATTGAGTTTATTTCTGGATGAAAATTATGATAGAATAATTGTCATTTTTAATGAATTCAAATCTGCTATTCAACAAGATATTATTGTAAAACAACTCTTGCCTATTGTACCTATCAAATCAGAAAAAATTTCAAGACAGGATTATGTTTACGAGCCTGATGAAGAGACAATAATTTATGAGCTTGGAAGAAAATATATTCACGTTGATATCTGGCGAATAATGTTAGAATCTTCTGCGGCTGAGCAAGGCGCCAGAATGACGGCTATGGATTCTGCAACTGAAAATGCTGCTGAACTAATTGATAAACTTGTATTGAATTATAATAGGTTAAGACAAGCAGCGATCACTACAGAGATTATTGAGATATCTTCCGGAGCGGAAGCAATCCAGCAATAATGGAAAAAATAGTTATTAATACATAAGAGGTATTTATGGTAGAAGGAAAAGTTATACAGGTTATCGGACCCACAGTAGATGTGGAATTCCCCGAAGGTCATCTGCCTGCAATTCATAATGCACTTAGAATTGAGAGAGAAAAAAGTTCAGATCTTGTTCTAGAAGTCCAAATGCATCTTGGTGAAAACAAGGTAAGAACTGTATCAATGGACTCAACTGATGGCTTGGTTAGAAATACAAAAGTTATTGATACAAATGAAACAATAATGGTTCCGGTTGGTGAAGAAGTTCTGGGTAGAATGATCAATGTGGTTGGCGAACCGATTGATGGTGGTGGACCGGTTAATGCAAAAGAAAAATATTCAATTCACCGTCAGGCTCCTTTGTTTGAAAATCTTTCAACCGAAGAGGAAATTCTTGAAACCGGGATCAAAGTAATCGACCTTATTGAACCTTATTCCAAAGGTGGAAAGATCGGTCTATTTGGTGGAGCTGGCGTTGGAAAAACAGTGTTGATCCAGGAGCTTATCAGGAATATTGCGATAGAGCATGGTGGTTATTCTGTGTTTTCCGGAGTGGGTGAAAGGACTCGAGAAGGAAACGACCTTTGGTTAGAAATGAAAGAATCTGGTGTGATAGATAAAACTGCCTTAGTCTTCGGTCAAATGAATGAACCACCGGGGGCCCGGCAGAGGGTTGGTCTTACCGGACTCAGTATTGCAGAATATTTCAGGGATGTGGCAAAGAAAGATGTGTTGTTATTCATTGATAATATATTCCGTTTCACACAAGCGGGATCAGAAGTTTCTGCTCTCCTAGGAAGAATGCCATCCGCAGTTGGTTATCAGCCTACCCTGGCAACTGAAATGGGTAACCTGCAAGAGAGAATCAGTTCTACAAAAGACGGTTCAATTACTTCAGTCCAGGCTGTGTATGTTCCAGCTGATGACTTAACTGACCCAGCTCCTGCTACAACATTTTCTCACCTTGATGCAACAACAGTGCTTTCCAGAAGAATTGTAGAACTTGGTATTTATCCTGCTGTTGATCCACTTGATTCAACTAGTAGAATTCTTGATCCGCAAATAATTGGTGAAGAACATTACAAAATTGCTCGAGAAACACAAAGGGTAATTCAAAAATATAAAGATCTACAAGATATTATCGCAATTCTTGGAATGGACGAACTTTCAGAAGAAGATAAAATTGTTGTTAATAGAGCACGAAAATTGGAGAGATTCTTCTCTCAACCATTCTTTGTTGCAGAACAATTCATTAATACTTCTGGAGTTTATGTGCCGCTTACGGATACGATTGCCGGCTTTAAGGCAATTCTCGATGGTGAGTGTGATGCTTGGCCGGAGCAGGCGTTCCTTTATGTTGGAAACATAGAATCCGCTGAAGAAAAAATGCAAATTCTGAAGAAAGGGAAGTAGCTAAGCGATGAGTAAAATTCATATTAAAGTAATTCAACCTACTCAGATCAGGATAGACAAAGAATATGATCATGTAATCGTTCCTGGTGTAGATGGTGATTTCGGAATCTCTTTCGATCACACACCGTTTATTACAAAGATCAGAACAGGTGTTCTCCAGCTTTTTCAAAATGAGATAAATGAAGAATATGCAATTCACGATGGGTTTGTTACCGTAGAGAACAATGTTATAAAAATTGTCTGTGATACTATTGAAAGGAAAAATGAGATAGATAGTGCACGTGCAAAAGCGTCAAAAGAACGTGCAGAAAAACGTCTGAAAAGTTCAGAAGAAAATATAAATTTCCGACGTGCTGAAGCTTCATTAAAAAAAGCTCTGGTCCGATTGGAATTAAATTCGAAATAAGAAATTTTGGGTGACCCTGATCACCCTTTTTAATAATAAATATTTAGGATAAAAAATGAAGATCAAATATTTGCTGCTTTTTTTACTTTTAGTTCCAATTTCTTGCTCAGAAAAAAAAGGTGAAGATATTAAAAACGATATTGAGCATGAGATTGTAAAATTGGATACATTGAAAAAAGTAATTCAACAAGAAGAAAAAATAATTAACATTGAACAACCAATACAAGATTTTACAAAAAAGAAAGTATATGAAAAGTTTACTAAAGGTATATATTTGACAGCATACACTATTAACACACCAAAATTTTATACATTATTAGATAGTGCTGAAGCTGCCGGGATAAACGCCTTAATTTTTGATCTCAAGAATATGAATGGACATGTTTTCTTTAGAATGCCCCAAAAAGGCTTTTTAGAAAGCGAAAACATAAAACCGATAATTGATATTACTAAGGTGGTTAAAGCCGCTCATAAGCGAAATATGAGAGCCGTTGCCCGAGTAGTAATGTTTCATGATCAGCTAACTGCACAACGAGATTTGACTTTAAGACCGGAAAGTA
>DAOUVH010000105.1 GCA_030667725.1 Candidatus Cloacimonadota bacterium
AAAAATAACCTGGCAGGATAACTGCGATTTTGAGACCGGATTTATTATCGAACGAAGAAATATGAACACGCAATATAAGGTGATAGGAAAAGTCTCTGTTGATGAAACAGCGTTTGTAGATAAAAAATTGATAGTAGGAGAAAAGTACTATTATCAAATTAAAGCTGAATCTGAATTAAACGAGTCATTAGCTTCTGATAAAATTACTGTAGAAACTGAATTCCCTGCCCCTGCCAATTTTAAGGTGAAAGCTCTAGATGATCAATCTATACGCCTTACCTGGGAAGATGGCTATGAATATGAAAACGGCTTTAAAATTGAGAGAAAAACCGGTAATGATGAATTTGAGGAAATTGCAGCTGTAGAACCAAACTCACGTTATTACGTTGATAATGAATTAAAAGATGGTGAAACATATAGTTATATTATAAAGGCATTTACGGAGATAAATGAATCCAGACCCAGCATTTCATCCTCTACAGAATTAATATTCCCATCGCCTCAACAATTGTATATTGATGTCCTAAATGACCACTCTGCAAAACTGTATTGGGAAGATAGATCCACTTTAGCTCACAGTTATATTCTTGAGCGTAAAGTCAATGATGGCGAATATGAAGAGATCAATCAACCTGGTAAAAACGAGAGAGATTATTTAGATGAAGATTTGCTTTTGGGTGATGAATATACTTACCGGATCAAAGCACTATCCAAAGTAAATGAATCGGAATATTCCAACGAAGTAGGCACTAAAACTGATTTTCCGGGACCTGAGAATCTTTATGCCGAGAATGTCGATGATCAATCTATTAAATTATTTTGGGAAGACAATTGTACTTTTGAGACAGGATACAGATTAGAAAGAAAGGAAAGCGGTGGTGAATTTCGAGAAATAGCTAACCTGGAATCAAATGAGACATTCTTTTTAGATACGGATCTCTCTTTTGGAACAACGTATAATTACAGGGTAGTGGCTTATACACCTGCATCCGAATCAGCTTATTCCAATATTTTATCAGCCAAGACAATATTTCCCGAACCAACCTATCTTTCTGTTCTTATTTTGGATGATCAATCATTAAAATTATCATGGATGGACAATTGTACATTTGATACAGGATTCAAAATTGAAAGAAAGACGGGAAAAGAAGATTATATTTTGATCAAAGAACTTCCCGCAACAGCAGATTCCTATTTGGATAAAGGACTCATCTACGGTACGCAATATATTTACAGGATTGCAACAGTAACAAAATCTAATTCTTCAAACTATTCAAGCGAGATCATTGCCAAAACAGTATTTCCAGAACCTTCCTATCTGAGCTCAGAAGTACTCGACGATAAAACTGCTTTGATCTATTGGGAAGATAACTGCCAATTTGAAACAGGATTCAGGATCGAAAGAAAAGCCGAGGGCGAAGAATATAAAATTCTTGTACAACTTCCGGCAAATTCAACTTCCTATACAGATGAAAATGTGAAATTTGAAAAAACTCATTATTACAGAGTTCAGGCAATTACTTCGATCAATATGTCCGATTATTCCAATGCTGAATACTTGAATACGATATTTCCTCATCCTACAAATCTAAGGGTGGAAATCGTTTCTGCCGGTAAGATCAAATTAAACTGGAACGATAATTGTTATTTTGAGAAGGGATATAGAATAGAGAGAAGCCAAAATGGATCTGATTTTAACCTGATCAAAAAAGCAAATCCCAATACCACAGAATTTATGGATGGAGACCTTAAATACGATGTGGAGTATTCTTATCGAGTTCAAGCCTTTACAGATGTAAATAAATCTCATCATACAAATACAGTCTCGGAATATTACGGGTTGCTTGTTCCGGGAAATTTTAATATTTCGGTTGTTGCTGATCGGCAGGTTAAACTCAGATGGGTAGATAATAGCAGTATTGAAGCAGGTTTCAAGATTCAAAGAAGAACTGAGGATAAGGATTTTACAACTATTGCAACAATGCCGGCAAATACTGAATCTTACTTCGATTCGGATATAGAGATCCATAAAAAATATTACTATCGAATCTTCAGTTTTTTAAATAGGAATAATTCCCCGGAATCAGAAGCTTACTCGGCAATTTGTCATTTCGGGAAATTGCGTGTTCCTGAAGATCATCCGACAATTCAAGCAGCAATTAATTTTGCCGTTCCCGGAGATGTCGTGATTGTCCAACCAGGCATCTATAAAGAGAATATTAATTTTGAAGGTAAGAATATAACCGTCTGTTCTAAATTTCTAACCACTCAGGATAGATCATTCATAACTTCTACCATTATTGATGGGAAGAGCTCCGGCAGCGTCGTAAATTTCGAAAGCGAAGAGACCGAAGTAGCAGAACTTATTGGTTTCACGATCCAAAATGGTTCAGGAAACGCACACCGTGGCGGCGGCATATTTGTCTATAATTCAAGCCCGACAATTAAAGATGTAGTCATTAAGGACAATGCAGCTGAGAACTTTGGCGGCGGGATCTATCTATACAACTCCAATTCTTTAATTGAGAATGTGAAGATCGAGAACAATTTATCTTTAGGAAAGAAGCATGGCTACGGCGGAGGAGTTTATTTAAGTAATTCTAATCCTGTTCTTAAGAAGATGGAAATTATTAATAACAAAGCCAATGAATTTGGCGGTGGAATTTATATCTACAATTCAAATCCGGAACTCACCGCATGTGTTATAGCCGGCAATGAAGTTATCGGCACAGAATACGGTTTTGGTGGTGGGATCTATACTCAGTATTCAACCTCTACCTGGCGTAATCTTACCATTAGTGATAATTCTGCTAAATTTGGAGGTGCGATCTATTGCAATAGTTTTTCTAATCCAAAAATATACAACTCGATTCTGTGGAATAACACTCCCCAAGAAGTATGTTTCCACAAATTTGGTGACATAAAAATGACTTTAAGCTATTGTAACATAATGAATGGTGAAGATGGTTTTGAAACAAATAATAATGGCTCATTGTTCTTTAAGATGGGAGTGATAAATTCTGATCCCAAATTTAAAGATGCTGCTAATAGAGATTATAATTTGTTAGAAGAATCTCCTTGTATCAATACAGGAGATCCGTCTGAAGAATTTTTTGATGCTGATGGATCCAGGAACGATATGGGAGCAAAATAAAAAAAAATAAGAAGATATAATTCAGGAGGAGTGGTAGATGACAAAAAAAACAAGGATCGCATTATTCATAATCTGTATGATTGTACTGGCGAGCAGTAATGTTTTTGCTCAGATCTTTCAAAGACAGATATTCACGGGACTTCATGGCAATGCTACAAAATTGATCGGTGGAGAAGAGGACGATAGTACAGTTAGGATATTAGGAGAGTTTAACGGTGGATACTTCATCACCCGTAAAATTGGGGTTGGTATTGAAGCCGGTTATGGCTTTGTTACCGTTCGTGATAAAGATCAACTTCTGGAAGTGATGAGTCATCTTATAGAAAAAGAGGATGCTCCCTTTAAAACAACCTTTATCCCGATCTCTGTTTTTGGACGTTATAACCTGATCAAAGATCAGAACTGGATCCCATACCTCACTGGTGGGATGGGTGTTATGATGTGGAATTGTGAAAACACAGACACCGGTACTGAGATCACTTCCGGCAACAATTTTATTGCTAATGTCGGTGGTGGTATTGAATGGGAAATATCCCGTACTGTTGCTCTCGATTTTGGTGTAAAATATCAAAGAATATTTAACCAGGATCAAGATATGTCCGGTGAAGGTGAATCGTATGCTCTTGGTAGAAAAGATGTTCAATCAGGAAATCTATCTGCCGGTTTTGGTATAACTCTGCGCTTTGGCGGCTGGAGAGATACCGATGGTGACGGAATTGAAGATAAACTCGATAAGTGTCCTCTCATTCCTGAAGATTTTGATGATTTCGAAGATGAAGATGGTTGTCCTGATTATGATAATGATGCCGATGCTTTGGCTGATTCAGTTGAAACAAATACGGGAACATTTATCAGTGCCGATAGTACAGGAACAGATCCCAACGTAGCCGATACAGATATGGATGAAGTTAATGATTATGACGAGGTTTATACTTATAAAACTGATCCACTTTCAGTTGATACAGATGCTGACAGTCTGAGTGATGGAGATGAGATCAATAACTACCAGACTGATCCTAATTCAATGGATACCGATGGTGATAATTTGAATGATGGTGATGAAATATTCACTCACCAGACTGATCCGCTAAATGCTGACACAGACGGTGATGGATTCCTGGATGGAGTTGATCAATGTCCATTAGAACCGGAAACATTTAATGGCTTCCAAGATGCTGATGGTTGTCCTGATAAGAAACCGGAAATCATTTTTGAGAAGAAGTCACCAATTATTCTGGATGGCGTGAACTTCAAAGTAGGAAGCTCTGAATTGACTGATGGTGCGAAGAATGTACTTGGCAAAGTTGTTAGAACGTTGAAGGATTACAAAGAAATGTACCTTGAGATCAGCGGGCATACAGATAGCTCAGGTTCCAGAGCGCTTAATATGAAGTTATCTAGACAAAGAGCTGAATCTGTTCGACGTTATCTGATCAATCAGGGAATTGAAGAATTCAGATTACGCGCTATTGGTCTTGGTCCTGACCATCCTGTAACTTCCAACAAAACAAAAGCAGGACGAGCAAAAAATAGACGTATCGAGTTCTTTAGAACAAAATAATAGGTTAGATAAGCTGTAAATTAAGGACCCGGTTTCGACCGGGTTCTTTTTTTGTGAGTGGTATTATTATAGCATAAATTATAAACTTAATTTTAAGGAACTGGAAAAATAGAACAAACCGAAATCGTGAAAAGGTTTGACAGAATAAAATAAAAAATATTTTCTTGAGAAGTAATTTTGCAAAGAGAATAGCATCATTCTGAATTCAACTTGTACAAAAGAATAAGTGTAAGGCAATAGATTAGAAAATCTTAAATCAAAAGCAGCTTATAAAAGAGTTAGAAAATGAATGAGGTACAAAATGTTAAAGATACTACTGAATAATAAATATAAAATTTCTATTTCGATCATCTTTGGTTTTCTTGGATTTTTCATTAATTTCCAGACAATAATGTTTCCGTTTGGAGAATATACAGCTGTCATATTATTTGGATTATTGTTTCCCATGCTGATAACCTTGAGCTGGGGTTGGAAATACGGCTTGCTTTCTGCCTTAGCCGGGGGCTGCCAAACTATGTGGTGGCTTTGGGGTC
>DAOUVH010000074.1 GCA_030667725.1 Candidatus Cloacimonadota bacterium
GAAGATGAAAAAGTAAAATGTAAAACAAAACCAAGTTTTGAACTGCCATTAAGAGATTTTGTGATCAACGGGATTCAAGCTGAAGACAGTACTTTCAAAGGTGGTCCTATCATGGGACATGGAATTTTCATGCCGGAGTTTGCTTCTGCCAATAGCGATCCTGAGACAAGTCAGGGTGGTCATCCTAATGTACATTACACAGTTGGAGCTGCAGCTATCACATTGGAAGTAGATAAAGATTCCGGTGAAATGCATGTTAGAAAAGCTGTGGAAGCCATTGATGTGGGAAAAGCTATAAATCCGTCTTTGGTAAAAGGACAGATCACTGGCGGTCTTTTACAGGGACTCGCTACAGTTCTATATGAAGATATGCGATTTGACGATAAAGGGAAAATGCTTAATCCAAACTTTACCGATTATAAAATTCCTACAGCCAAAGATGTCCCCGATGAGATCGTACCGATAATTGTTGAAGTTCCCCAACCAGATGGTCCTTTCGGTGCTCGCGGCGTGGGTGAACACACAATGATCCCGGCTGCTCCAATGATAGCAAATGCTGTACATGATGCATTGGGGATAAGAATAAAATCTATGCCGATCACAAAAGAAAAGGTAGCACTGGCAAACTTAAAGAAAGAGGCAAAATAAATGACCAAACCATTAGAAGGAATTAAGATTTTGGATCTTTCCCGAATTCTTGCTGGACCCTACGCTACAATGTTACTTCGTGAATTGGGAGCAGAGATAATAAAAGTGGAAAGACCTGGAAAAGGCGATGATGCTCGCTATTATGGTCCTTTCAAAAACGGACAAAGTGTTTATTTCATCAGCATAAATAGAGGGAAAAAGAGTATAACATTAAATCTTAAATCCCCTGATGGGATAAAAATTATCAAAGAGATGGTGAAAGATTTTGATGTTGTGATTGAAAACTTTCGTCCCGGAACTATGGAAAAGCTTGGCATTGGATATGATGTATTAAAGGAAATAAATCCTAAATTGATCTACGCTGCTACATCCGGTTTCGGTCATACTGGTCCTGAATCTCACAAACCTGCTTATGATATGTTGGTGCAGGCAATGGGCGGAATGATAAGTATAACCGGTTGGGAAGATATGCCTCCCACAAGAGTTGGAATGTCGATTGGTGATATTGGAACCGCTCTGTTTACGTCAGTTGGAATCAATGCTGCCCTCTATCAACGGGAAAAAACCGGGCTCGGTCAAAAAGTAGATATTGCTATGCTGGATTGCCAGATCGCTTTATTGGAAAATGCTTTAGTCCGTTATCAAGTTGACGGAAAACCACCAATACCGGTTGGGAACCGACATCCGACGATAACACCTTTTCAGGCTTTCATGGCTAAAGATGAATACTTTGTTCTGGCATTGGGAAATGATAATCTTTGGAAAAAATTCTGTAAAATAATCGGAAAAGAAGAATTAATCACTGATGAGAGATTTCTCACAAATGATGAGAGAACCAAAAACAGAAAAATTATTATTCCAATCATGGAGGAGTTTTTTGTAACAAAAACTGCAACTGAGTGGATTCAGTTTTTCGATAGTAATAGTATTCCCAGCGGACCGATAAATTCTATGGATAGGGTAATAGAAAACAAGCAGCTCCAAGCAAGAAATATGTTTGTAGAAGTTGATGATGATGTTGCCGGTAAAACTAAAGTTGCCGGTAATGCTATCAAAATGTCAACCATTCCCGAAGAAGCTACTCGCGAACCGGCACCTAAGATCGGGGAACACACAACTGAAATTCTTGGGAAGTATTTGGGTTTTGATGAGAAAAAGTTAAAACAATTGAAAGAAGATGGTGTGATCTAAGTGAAGTTTGTTTCTGAATGTTCTTTATCTAAAATAATTTCTCAATTACAAAGCAAAGAGCTTACACCGGAGAAATTGATCGATGAACTCTGTGATAAACTGGAGAAATGGGATTCTAAGATAAAAGCATTTCTACCGGAAACTAACAGAAGAGAACGTTTACATCAAGATTTAAAAAAACTTTATCATAAATTTCCAGATCCTGCAGATAGACCGATCTTGTTTGGAATTCCAATTGGAGTAAAAGATATATTCCATGTTAATGGTTTTAAAACCAAAGCAGGATCAGATCTGCCTTCAGAAGTTCTTCAGGGTAAAGAAGCTGAAGTCGTTTCCAAACTAAAGCAGGCAGGCGTGTTGATCATGGGCAAAACGGTAACCACAGAATTTGCTTATTTCCATCCTGGCGCTACCTGTAATCCGCATAATTTTGATCATACTCCGGGTGGCTCCAGCAGTGGTTCGGCAGCAGCAGTAGCAGCCGGATTCTCTCCTTTAACTTTAGGAACTCAGACTATCGGCTCGATTTCCCGACCTGCTTCTTTTTGCGGAATAATCGGCTTCAAACCAAGTTTTGGCAGGATTTCTACTGATGGAGTTATCCCATTTTCAAGATCGGCAGATCATATCGGTTTTTTTACTCAAGACCTGGAAGGAAGTAATATCATTGCTTCAATTTTATGCAATAATTGGATTGATGATCTTCCTGAAATTAATAGAAAGCCTGTATTGGGAATTTCTGAAGGTAAATTTCTGGAGCAAGCATCATCTGAGATACTTTCTACCTTTTATCAAACTATTGAGAAATTAAAATATAAAGGATCTACCATTAGATCAATTCGTACTTTTGATAACATTGATGAGATCAATAGTAATCACAAATTAATGAATGCTGCAGAATTCGCCGAAGTTCACAAGAATTGGGTTGAAAAATATGAAAACAAATATCATCAAGCTTCTATTGATCTGATAAAAAAAGGTCAAAGTGTTCCAATTGAAGTTTTGAATAAGGCTATTAATGGCAGAATTCAGCTACGTGAAGAATTAGAACAATTACAAATGGAAAATGAAATTGATCTCTGGATATCTCCTTCTGCTGTTACAACTGCTCCCAAAGGATTAGATTCTACCGGAGATCCGGCAATGAACCTTCCCTGGACTTATGCGGGTGTTCCGACGATATCTATTCCTTATGGACTTTCTGATGAGTTACCCATTGGAATTCAATTTGCCGGTAATTATTTTAAAGATGAAACTTTATTCAAATTAATAAAAAGAATCGTATGAGTGAACAGTTAATATCGAGATTTAGATCTTTCGTAAGGAGATTGAGAGTAAAAAACTTCCAAGAAATAGTTTTTTTCCTTGCCAGTGAATTATATTCATTTTCTTTTTGCGATAGTTAATGTGTTAATTTATTAAATAGGGTACTAATGAGTAATTATTCATTAGATTGATGTTCAAAAAAAAATGTAAGGAGTCTTTATGAAAGATCTTAACGGTAAAAATTTCGTTCTAGGTTTCCAGCACATGTTCGTAATGTTCGGTGCTACTGTTCTAGTACCATTAATTACAGGGCTGGATGTTGGAGTAACACTTTTCGCAGCAGGTGTTGGTACGCTTTTATTCCACGTACTCACCAAGTTTGAGGTACCTGTATTCTTAGGTTCATCTTTTGCTTTTATCCCTGGTATTATAGCAGTAGCAACTATGGAAGGCGGTTCATTACCAGAAGCATTAGGTGGTATTGTAATAGCAGGTCTATTGTATATTGTGGTAGCTTTTATTTTTAAGTTTATCGATGCTCGCATATTGCACAAGATCCTGCCACCTTTTGTAACCGGTCCCATAATCATTCTTATCGGTTTGATATTGGCTCCAGTTGCTATCAATAATGCAAACGGAACTTATGCGGCTGGTATTGTAGAAAAAATCGGTGTAAATGGTTGCTGGCTTGTTGCATTATTTACATTTGCAGTTGCTGTTTTCGTTAAAGTTTTCTTTGAGAAAAAAGGAGCAAAATTATTATCAATGCTTCCGGTTCTTATTGCTCTCATTGCCGGTTATGTATTTGCTATTATTCTGGGAATTGTAGATTTTTCAACTGTAAAAGAAGCCGCATGGTTTGGTCTACCTAAATTCTCTTTACCTGTATTTTCTTCACGTTCAATTTCGATTATAGTACCAATTGCTATTGTTACTATTGTTGAACACTTTGGCGATATTCTTGCTATCGGAAATGTTGTTGGAAAAGACTTCATTAAAAAGCCTGGTATCCATAGAACATTATTGGGTGACGGACTTGCCACATCTCTTTCCGCTATGATCGGTGGTCCTGCAAATACAACTTACAGTGAGAATACCGGAGCTGTTGCTCTTACTGGTGTTTTTAATCCTGTTGTTATGAGAATTGCTGCTGTATGCGCTATCGTACTCTCTTTTGTACCTAAATTTACTTCAATTATTGGTACAATTCCTGGTCCGGTTATTGGTGGAATTTCAATTCTACTTTTCGGTATGATCTCAGCTATTGGTATTAAGAATATGGTCGATCACAAAGTAGATTTCACAAATGCGAAGATCCTCATGATCACTGCTGCTATGCTTGTTCTTGGATTAGGTGGAGCTGAATTTACTTTTGGCAACATTCATTTAGTAGGTTTAGGGCTTGCCGCTGTTGTTGGTATTATCCTTAATCTTATTTTAAATTTCAACGAGATTAAAAAGAAAAATGTAGAATAGAGCTATCTATTCATAAAGTTAAAAGCCATTTCCTTTTTTGGAAATGGCTTTTTTTATTAATTTAAGATAGTTGAACGCAAACTAAATAAACTGCACCTTTAGGTGTAGGCATCATGCAAAAAAACATCCTAACAATGTTCACGCGCCTCACCTCACCCGGTCAGCAAGCTGACCACCCTCTCCTGCAAGGCGAGGGTTTCCCTACAATCCTTATTAATTAGACAAATTGGACTTGCACCGATGTGAAGCTTGGGGCGAGAATAATGTTCTGTCCCTACATTTGAACACATAACAATTGGGCAACTTCAGTGTCGGCTTGGCAAGCAGGAGCCGTCCATGAACTCATTAAATCTCCTTCCTAAGCTTCCGCTTGGGAAGTAAATGACATCTGAAGCTTCTGCTTCATTTTAAAAACTATTCCGGACTGCTCTGTTTACCCCGTGAAATACAGCTTGCTTTATATTTCTACTGGGTGTTCTATCCCTACTTCCTTCCATCCTTCCTGATTCGGCAAATGCCAATAGGAAAAAATTATTTAAACCCCTCTGCCCCGATAAATCAGGGCTTTCTCCCCTTACGAAGGGGAGCTGATAGATTGATAGACCGTCCTGCTTCCGGCTGATCGCTGACTACGATCTTAAAGAACTTCTTCTCTTCGCCTGTTAGAGGATAATCATAATTCAAATCTGTAACTGTATCTATAAGGTGAGCTTCATCACAAACAAAATCGGGAGAATCTCCGGCATATATTTTGTACCAGATGCCATTTATTTCCGGATAGGAATTCCCCTGGAAAGTACCATATTCCACTTCATCCCAGTTGAGTCCGATGTTAGTTCCATTTTGGACTATATAAACATCTGTTTCATCCGGGGCAATATTATCTACAGAATAACCGGAATCGGGAAGTGAAGAAAAATAGATTAAAGTTATATCCGTATGAGCAAAAACTTTGAAAGCAGAATAATTAATTGAGACAACACTCGAATCTATAAGAGTTGGAGAAACAACAGAATATTGAGCAAATCCCATTGCCGGAAGTTGAGTTATGAATGTTAATATTTCATCGTCTCTCTGCCAGTAATAATTCTTATCATTATCCTTTGCTGCTTTTTCAAATATTTCCCGGGGATCTTCATATATCTCAAATATCCCTCTATCACCAAATATATCATCATATCTCCACACTGAATATGATTCGATCGGAGCAGGCGAGCCGGATGCATCATAAGGACTTCTATTCCATATTAGCTGAACATATCTTCCCTGATCATTGGGAACATCCGTAACAGCAATAATTGTTGGAGACCCAAGAGCTCCCGGAGATCTATCAAAGCAGTAAGCTCCCA